>JAAEPF010000002.1:300000-498736 GCA_024222295.1 Actinomycetes bacterium | reverse complement strand
TCGTCTGCGGCCACATCGCGGTCGACGACTTCATCGTCTGCGGCCACATCGCGGTCGACGACCTCATCGTCTCCCGTGGCTCCCGGCTGTCGTGTCACGAACCGCGACGGTACCGGCCTACCCGCCGGGGCGCTGAATCCGCCGCCCTGCTCAGCTGTCGGGCCAGGCGGTGCGGATCGACTCCCAGGCCTCCTCCAGCCCGACGGGCAACACGCGTGTCTCACCGGCGACGGACATGAAGTTGGCATCGCCCTGCCAGCGGGGCACCACATGCACATGCAGGTGGTCACTCTGTGACCCCCCGGCCACAGCTCCGAGGTTGAGTCCCACGTTGACGCCGTGACAGGCGAGCGCGGCCTTCACCGCGGCCACTCCGTCACGCACCAGCGACCACAGTTCGTGCTGCTCGTCGGGCGTCAGTTCCTCGAGATCCGCAGCAGCGCGGTTGGGCAACACCATCAGGTGGCCCGATGTGTACGGAAAGCGGTTCATCAGCACGAAGCAGGTCTCACCGCGGTACACGATCAGCGTCGCCGAGTCGGGCTCGCCCGACTGCAGGATCCGTTCGAAGAGCGAGCGACCATCGGCAGGTTCGCCGGTGGGCACCTCGGTTCGGCTGTCGTCGATTCCCCGGACGTAGTTGGACCGCCAGGTCGCCCAGAGCTGCTCGAGCGGCACCGGTCAGTTCCTCCCTGCGACGTCCACCGAGAGCCGCTGGGCGAACCCCGTGAGCGGCACGTTGCGCTCCACTTCCCCGCCGCGCGGGTTGACGCCAACGCTGCGGTGCGCCACGTCGTCGTCGCCGACCACGAGCACGTAGGGAAGCTTCTGCTCCTTGGCGCGCTTGATGCGCTTGCCGAGAGTGTCGTCCGCGCCCGTGACGTCGACACGGAAGCCGTGGCCACGCAGTTCAGCGGCCACCTCGTGCGCGTAGTCGAGGTGGGCATCGGCCACCGGGAGCACCTCCACCTGCACCGGAGCCAGCCAAGCCGGAAAGGCGCCCGCGTAGTGCTCGACCAGGACGCCGAAGAACCGCTCGACGGAGCCGAACAACGCCCGGTGGATCATGATCGGCCTGTGGCGCTGCCCGTCACTTCCGATGTACTCCAGACCGAAGCGCTGGGGCAGCTGGAAGTCGACCTGGATCGTCGACATCTGCCAGGTGCGCCCGATCGCATCGCGGGCCTGCACCGAGATCTTGGGCCCGTAGAAGGCGCCGCCGCCTTCGTCGAGCACGAGCTCCAGATCCATCGCCTCGGCCGCCGAACGAAGCGCGGCCGTGGCTTCGTCCCACTCCTCGTCGCTGCCGACCGCCTTGGCCTCCGGCTTGGTGGACAACTCCAGGTAGAAGTCGTCGAGCCCGTAGTCACGCAACAGGTCGAGCACGAACTCGAGCAGCGAGGCCAGCTCGTTGCCCATGTCCTCCTTGGTGGTGAAGATGTGGGCATCGTCCTGGGTCATGCCGCGCACGCGGGTGAGACCGTGCACCACACCCGACTTCTCGTATCGGTAGACGGAGCCGAACTCGAACATCCTCAACGGCAGCTCGCGGTATGACCGCTGGCGACTGCGGAAGATCAGGATGTGAAACGGGCAGTTCATCGGCTTGAGGTAGTACTTCGTGCCTTCACCGATGTCGTGTGGCTCCGCCGTGGACGCAGGCTCCGAGTCGTGATCGTGATCGTGGTCGTGCAGCTCCATCGGGGGGAACATCCCCTCGGCAAACCACTGAAGGTGCCCGGACGTCTCGAACAGGTTCGACTTGGAGATGTGCGGCGAATACACGAACTCGTAGCCGGCCTCCTCGTGGCGCCGCCGCGAGTAGTCCTCCATGAGGCGGCGGATGATCCCGCCCTTGGGGTGGAACACCGCGAGGCCGGATCCGACCTCGGCGGGGAAGCTGAACAGGTCGAGCTCGACGCCGAGCTTGCGGTGGTCCCGCTTGCGAGCCTCCTCGAGTCGCTCCAGGTGCTCCTCGAGGTCTGACTTGGACAACCAGGCCGTGCCGTAGATGCGCTGGAGCATCTCGTTGTCCTCGCTGCCCCTGAAGTAGGCACCCGCCACCCGCTGAAGGGCGAAGTGGCCGAGCTTGCCGGTGGTCGGCACATGGGGGCCCCGGCACATGTCCACGAAAGCCGGTGTGTTGCGGTAGAAGCTGATCATCCCGTCGGAGACGTCGGCCTCGGCCGCAGCCTCCGCGTCACCGGCCCCGCCGGCCAGGTCCATGAAGGCCCGCTTGTACGGGTGGTCGGCCATGAGTTCGCGCGCTTCGTCGAGGGGCAGTTCGAACCGCTCGAAGGGCTGGCCGGCAGAGATGATCGAGCGCATCTTGTCGGTGATGCGCTCGAGGTCGTCCTCGGAGAAGGTGGCGCCGCCGGGCAACTCGAAGTCGTAGTAGAAGCCGTCCTCGATCGGCGGACCACCGGCGAAAGTGGCGCCGGGCCACAGCTCCAGCACCGCCTGGGCCAGCACGTGGGCGGTCGAGTGCCGCAGGTGCTCGAGGGCGTCGTCGTCCTTGCGGGTGATGATCCGGACCTCGGAGCCATCTGGCAGGGGCGCGGCCAGGTCCGTGACTGTGCCGTCGTGTTCCACCACGAGCGCGTCCTTGGCGAGCCGCTTGCCGATCGAGGCGGCGAGGTCGGCCCCGGTCGCACCCTCGGGCAACGATCGCTGTGAGCCATCCGGAAGCGAAACTGTGATCTCGGACATCGTCGGAAGGCTACCGGTCGACCCCGCCGGCCCCGAACCGACAATCGCGACGCCTGCTGCGCGGGTTCAGTTCGCCGGGGCCACCCGGGCTGTCAGGCCCCTACGAGGGGCCGCGACTGCAGCACTGCGGTCGAGGACCGGCGCTCGACACCGTCGGCCTCCTCGGAGGTCGCCGCCATCGAGGCAGCCTCTTGCGGGCTGGGGTGCGCCACCGATGGGGCGAACGCCGCTGCGGGCTCCGCCACCTCGTCGCGGCGGCGACGGTGCTCGTCGAGGTCCACCACAGCGTCGAACTTGCCCGATCCCTCGAGTGCGGCTGCGGCCGGTTGCGGCTCGACCGCCGGGACGGCCACTTCGGGCACCTCTGGCTGCTCGACGACCTTCGGCTTGGTGGCGTAGGTGTCGACGTACTGCTGACCCGACAGCGCTGCGACCTCGAACATCACCTCGTCGGTGATCTGGCGCAGCGCGATGCGGTCATCGGAGCGGTGCGAGTAGCGCTCCGGGTCGATCGGCCGACCGAACCGTATGTGGGCGCGGCGGAAGGGTTTCGGCACCGGCGCATCCGGGGGCTGGATCTCCCTGGTGCCGATGATTCCCACCGGGATGATGGGACAACCGGTACGCATGGCGAGGCGGGCCACTCCGGTATGGCCCTTGTGCAGCAAGCCATCGCGCGCACGCGTGCCCTCCGGGTAGATGCCGAACAACTCGCCGGCGCCAAGAACATCGGCGGCGGTGTCGAGCGCGGCCTTGGCTGCATCACCACCACCGCGGTCGATGGGCACCATGCCCATGGCGGGGAACAGGTATCGGGTCTTCCAGCTGTCCATGTACTCGGCCTTGCCGACGTAGGTGATCCGTCGCGGCAGCACCAGCGGCACGAAGAACGAGTCGATCACCGAGATGTGGTTGGGCGCGATGATGGCACCCCCGGAGTCGGGCACGTTGTCGAGGCCCTCCACGCCGATGCGCCAGAAGTACCGGAATGGCGGCGTGAGGATGGCACGGAACACTCCCTGTGCCTTGCCTGCGCTGCGTTGCACCATTCACTCCCGCTTCTGGGCCCCGGCCGGACCCGCCGAACGGAGCGTATCGCCACCGGGGACCGGTCGTGCCGACTGTTTCGCTTGTTAACCGGGTGTTCTCACAGCCGCCTGCTACGGCGACGCGGTGGTCTTGACCGATGCCCGCCCCACCGGCGCACCGAACGGGTCTGGCGGGGCGACCGGTGAGGCCGACCAGTCGGGTCGCCGCGGGAACGCAGCTGAGCGGTCGCGGCTCGCCAGCACCTGGGAGATGCCTATGCGGCCGTCCTCGAAGCCGAGCGCCGAACCGGCCATGTACAGCCGCCAGATCCGCGCCCGGGCGAGGCCCACGTCGTCCACGCAGCGGTCCCAGTTGGCCTCGAGGTTGGCGACCCACTGGCGCAGGGTCAGCGCGTAGTGCCGGCGCAACGATTCCATGTGCTGTGCCTCGAATCCGGCCGACTGCATCGATGTGATGACCTCGCCGACCTCGACCAGCGCCGCGTCCGGGAACACGTAGCGGCTCATGAACGTGCGCCCGCCGATCGCCGAGGCGGAGCCTGGTGGCCGGGTGATGGCGTGGTTGAGGAGGCGGCCACCGGGCTCGAGCAGGCTGTGCAGCTTCAAGAAGTAGCCGGGCAGTTCGTCGGCCCCGACATGCTCGGACATGCCGATGCTGCTCACGGCATCGAATCGCTGCCCAGCCACCTCGCGGTAGTCCTGCACCCGCACCTCCACCCGGTCGGCCAGACCCTCGGCGCGGACCCTGGCGCGGGCCAACTCCGCCTGTTCGGTCGAGAGGGTCACCCCGACGGCCTCAACACCGTGATGCTTGGCCGCGTGGATCAACATCGACCCCCAGCCACATCCGACGTCCAGCAATCGCATGCCCGGGGCGAGCGCCAGCTTCGTGCTGATCAGCTCGAGCTTGGCCCACTGCGCCGCTTCCAGTGACGTGTCGTCGTCGGCGAACATGGCACACGAGTAGACCATCGCCGGGCCGAGCACCATCGAGTAGAAGTCGTTCGATACGTCGTAGTGGTGCGAGATGCTCTGTGCGTCGCGGCGAAGCGAATGCAGCCGACCCCGCTGGTGGGCCTCCTCGGGCGGTGGGCGCAGGGGACGCAACGCGGCCGGGCCTGCGACGCGAAGCGCCTTGGCCCACTGCTGGAGCGTGAGCTTCGGGCTCGGGATGCTGTGGCGCAGCTCGAGCGCCGCGTAGATGTCACCATCGATCTCGATGTCCCCGGCCACGTAGGCCCGGGCGAACCCCAGCTCACCGGGGGCTGTGAGGATGCGCGAGAGCGCGTCCGGCGAGCGCACGTCGATCGTTGCTGCGGGCTTAGGTGGGCCGATCCGCCCGCCGTCGTAGAAGCGCAGCGCGACGGGCGGATTCTTGCCGACCACCGACGCCACCACATCCGCCAACGGACTCGGGCGCATGGCGCTCGTGTCGTCTCGCGTTGCAGGCCCCACTGCATCATCCATTGTGTTTCCCCCTGGGTCCGGTCCCCCGAACGCATGCATAGAACATCGTCGCGCAACCGGGCACGCCCGGGAAGGACATTCGCACACCCGCCGTCAATCGGGCACGGCCAGATCAGTCGTGCTCAGGGACCGGATCGACCGGGCGGTCGGTGCGTACTCCCAGTAGCAGCGCTGCTTCGGATACGCCTTCACCCGCTGCCGCCGCCGCATCGATCGCGACCACTGCTGCGGGGGTGTCGAGGTCGTCGTCGAGCGCCTCGCGCACCTCTTGCAGCGCGCCCGGTCCTTCGCCCGCGGCGATCCATGCAGCCAGCCGCTCAGATGCGGCCGGCATGAGTGTGCCGCTCCACTCCCACGAGTCGCGGTAGTGGTGCGACACGCATGCGAGCCTCACCGCCCTTGGGTCCCACAGCATCGTCAGGTCGGACACGAACACGAGGTTGCCGAGCGACTTCGACATCTTCTCGCCGTCCATGCGAACCATCGCCTGGTGCATCCAGTGCCTCACGAACGGCTCGCCCGTCGCTGCCTCGGACTGTGCGAGCTCGCACTCGTGGTGGGGGAAGATCAGGTCCGAGCCGCCGCCGTGCAGGTCGATCGTCGTGGCGAGCTCGCGCATCGCCAGCGCGGAGCACTCGATGTGCCAACCGGGGCGTCCGGGCCCCCACAGCGACTCCCACGAGGGCTCACCGGGCAACGACGG
This sequence comes from Actinomycetes bacterium, assembly GCA_024222295.1. Lineage (NCBI taxonomy): Bacteria > Bacillati > Actinomycetota > Actinomycetes > Actinomycetes bacterium. Next base: position 492,808 of record JAAEPF010000002.1, on the reverse strand, counting down.
CTGCCAGAGTACGAAGTCGAGTGGGTCGCGCTTGTTGGGGTCGTCGACGTTGCCGCCCCGCTCGGCTGCGTACTCCAGCATCTGTTCGCGGTCGTAGCCACTCAGCTCGCCGAACCGCGGGAACTTCGAGACCTCGAAATAGACCGCACCGCCGGCCTCGTAGGCGAACCCCCGGTCGAGCACCATGCCGATGAAGCCCCGGATGTCGGCGATCGCAGACGTGGCCCTCGGCTCCGACCATGCGGGCAGCATCTCGAGACGTTCCATGTCGGCGTCGAAGCGGGCGAGTTCGGCTGCGGCCAGGTCGAGGTAGTGAACGCCCAGCTCCCGGGCCTTCGGCAGGATCGAGTCGTCGACATCGGTGATGTTGCGCACGCACTTCGTGTCATGACCCATGTCGCGCAGGCGCCTCTGCAGCACGTCGTAGGTGAGGTAGGTGGCCGCGTGCCCCAGGTGCGTCGAGTCATAGGGCGTGATCCCGCACGTGTACATCGTCACAACGCGGTCGCGCGGCTCGAAGGGAACCACCGCGTCCAACTTCGTGTCGTACAGGCGCATCACGGGCCGCAGGCTAGCGGCGCCCGAAGTCCGATCAGGACTGCCCGCTACTGGGGCAGACCCGTGAAGCGGATCGCCACGCGCGTCTTGTACTTCACGTTGACCTGCAGCAGCACCGCGGCGAACGCCTCGATCGGTGCAGCGTTGGACAACTCGCCGGCGTCGACGCCGCGGAGGTCTGGCACCTTGGCGACGATCTCGAGGGTCGTCGCGGTGGCCTCGGGATGGTCGGAGCACACGAGGACGTCCGACTCGACCGGGTGGGCCAGGTCGCCGAGCTCCTTGGCAGGCACATGGTGGAAGGTGGCCGACACCAGCGACTTCGGCACCGCTGCCTGCACCGATGCCGCAACCGAGCCCCGCGGCGGCACCAGCGGCTGGAACTCGTGGCCCACCTTCGCGAGCGCGTTGGCCATCGAGATGACGACCTTGCCGGCGAGCTCCGCGGAGCATTCCTCGGCCGTGCTCGCAGCCGCATCCCAGGGTGTGGCGATGACGACCACGTCCCCCACCGCGGAGGCCTCGTGGTTGTCACCCGCCTCGATGTTCAGCTCCCTGTCGGGCCAAGCCTCGACCAGCCTGTCACGCACTTCCATCGCGCGGTACCTGGAGCGGGACCCCAACACCACCTCGAAACCCACAGATGCGAGACGAGCAGCCAGGCCGCTTCCCGCAGGACCAGTTGCACCCAAGACGCCGATCTTCATGCGTCCACTCTGCTACCGGTCGGTAACTTCCTGCAACACCGGCCGCGGGATCCAGGTCTCCATCCGCTCGAAGTCGCAGGCATCCGACCACCGGATGCGCTGCGGTGACTACCGCCCGTGCGCACGGGACGCAGTGCGTCCCGCTCCACCAGGCCCCGGTGTCGCAGCGCTAGGGCAGGGCGGGCACCCACACCCGCTCGGTGCGCCCCTGATCGCGGTCGAATCGCTGCCCGGACTCGAACTCCGCGTCGATCTGGCTGCGGTAGATGCGCCCCACCGAGCGCTGGGTGTCCGCCGAGATGGCCCCGGAGACCGACACAGCAGTGAGGTCCAGCCCAAGATCCGCAACCTGGGCCTCGATGCCCTCGAGATCGAGCCACGACGTGTAGGGACGCTCCTCGTAGAACGCGATGGACGAGGGGTCCGCAGCCGCCAGCCGGGCGCCGGCCGCGGCCACGATCTCATGGTCGACATGGCGGCCCACTCCCGCAGGCATCCAGAGAACGTCGGCCTCCGTGCGCCACTGCCAGAGCAACGCCTCGACGGCGCCCACGAGCGGATCCCCAGAAGCGCCGCCGCTGCGGAACTCCTCGGCGTCGAGCGTGCCCGTGCGCAGGATCGCCTCCTCCAAGGGCTCTGCACGAATCCGGTAGCCGAATCGGCGCGCCGCTACCGCCTCCTCAGCGCGACGCCAGGCCGTCACCACCCTTGCCCTGCGGCGGGTCGGATGGAGCTGCAGACACCAGTTGGTACGCCCGAACACCACCCTCACATCAACGCGTGACGCCGCGGCGAGTGAGCCGTCGAGCAAGCTCTGGCCGAGCGACAGGGGCACGTCGTCGAAGTGCGGCGACACGACCAGCACCGCCCGACCGGCGACGTCGCCAGCACCCGTGGCGCTCATGAGTCGCCTTCCCAGTAGCCGGGGTTGGACACGGCCAGCTTGTCCCGCACCATCTCGCGCACCGCGGTGAGGAGTCCGGAGGACAGCTCCTCGAAAGACGACCGCTGTATCCGTGAAACCAACTCGGCCTCGTCGCGCACTGCCAGTTCCGCCAACCGCCGGCTGTGCATGTCCGCCAACGTCGCGCTGAGCGCCATCTCCCGTCCGACGAGGGCGGCCACGTTCGAGCACACGCGCAGGTCAAAGGCGGTCGAACCGCTGGCCGCGCCGCGAAGGTCCTCGAGCTTCTCCCCGAGAGCCTCCAGCAGTTCCAGCGAATCGGGGCGGTCGTGCGGCCCGGCCAGCTGCTGGGCGTCGCCGGGTCGTGGTGGCTGGTAGTCGCTCGGGCCACAGATCAGCGCCAGCAGGTCCTCCTCGCATTCGGCCGCACGCCGGCCTATGGCCGCGAGCTCCACGGACCGGTGCAGGCCCCGCAGGTGAACCGATGCCTGCAACACGCAGATCAGGCCCCAGCGCAAGGTGGCATAGACCTCCCACCAACGCAGCTCCGCGTCCGCAACCGGTTCCCCGCCACCCTGCCGGTAGCCCTCCAGCAGGTCCTCAGCCGTGCCCACGCCGCCGGCGCGCAGGGGTGAACCGAACCGCCACGCCCGCGAGCAGAACCAGCCAAGGTCCTCGACCGGTGAGCCGATGTGGGCGAGCTCCCAGTCCAGCACCGCGGTGATTCCGCCTGGCGACACGAGCAGGTTTCCCATGCGGAAGTCGCCGTGCACAACGACGTGAGAGCGCTCGGCAGGCCGGTTCGCCTCGAGCCACGAGAGACCAACGGCGAATGCGGGGTGAGCCTCGCCGACCATCTCGGCGAGCGCGCTCATTGACTCCAGCGGATCGGCTTCGGGAAGTCCCCGGTGTGGCCCGGGGCTGATCTGGTGGATCCGGGCCAGCACCGAACCCGCCTCGCGCGCCAGGTCGGCGCGGGCATCAGCGAACTCCTCGCCGCGCAGGATCCGCCGCGCAACGGCCTCGCCCTCGAGCCAGTCGAGAACCACCCACCCGCTCCCAGCCTCGCCGCCATCACGGCGAACACGTGGCACCGGAACACCGCTGTCGGCCGCGTCGCGCAGCAATGCAACCTGCTGGTGCATCGGCAGGTTGGCTCCGACCGAGCCACTTCGCTCGGTCTGCACCGCGAAGTGCACCGAGCGGCCGTCGTGGCTCGGCTCGGCCGAGAACGTGTGACGCGACGCTCCGCCAGACAGGCGACGCACCGAGGAAAGGTCCACCTCACCGGGATCACAGCCCAGCTCGTCAGCCGCAACCTGCGCCACTCCCGCCGCCGCTGCATCACCCAGCAGGCCCGCGGCCCCCGCCGGGATCACCGGATCAGCCACGATGCCCCCCGGGGCCGGCCTGGCCGCCTCCGGCACCGTTGTCGCGGTCACTCTCGTCTCGGATGTCCCCCACGATCGCCTCCAGCAGGTCCTCCATGGTCACCAGCCCGAGTATCGGTCCGTCGTCGCCGTCGCCGTCGCCGCCGCCGCTCGACACGACCGCCACGTGGCGGCGCGCCCGGCGCATCCGGAACAGCACCTCGGAGATGGACTCGTCCGGGCCCACCCAGAGCCCGAGCCGCACCAGGCCGTCGGGCAGCAGCTCGCCCGGCAGTCCGTCGAGGTTCAGCAGGTCCTTGGCATGCAGGAATCCGTTGACACGGCTGCCGTCGGTCACGAGCACCCGGCTGTGCCCGGAATCCACCATCAGCTGCTCCGCCTCGGCGAGCGTGGCCGTGGACGGCACCGTCACCAGCTCCCGGGCCGGCGACATCACCTCGGCCACCCTGACACGAAGGAAGTCGAGCGCGCCGGACAACAGGCCGTAGTCGCCCGCATCGATCTCGCCTCCGGCGACCGAGGCGTCGAGCATCGCGGCCAGCTCCTCGGGTGTGTGCGCCTGTCCGAGTTCCTCGGCCGGCTCGACCTTCAGCATCCTGGTGCCGAGAATGCCGAGCGCGTTGAGTCCTACCACCACCGGCTTGAGCACGGCGGTGGCGGCCCTGTGGGCGGGGGCCAGCAACACGAGGGTCGACTCGGGTGCCGCAAGGGCCAGTGACTTGGGCACCATCTCCCCCGCGACCATGTGCACGAACGACACGAAGGTCAGTGCCAGGGCCACACCGATCGCGGTAGAGACCCCGTGCGGGAGTGACGTGCGACCCAACAGCTCCTCGAGCGCGCCACCGATCACCGGCTCGATCAGCCAACCGAGCATCAGCGACATGACGGTAATGCCGAGCTGGCAGGCGGCCAGCTGGAGGTTGAGTGACTGCATGCCCGCGAGTGCCGATGCTGCACCGGAGCGGCCTTCCTCGGCCCACTCCTCCACCTTCGGACGGCTGGCCGCGAGCAGGCTGAACTCGACGGCCACGAAGAACGCGTTGGCCACGATCAACAGCACCGCCACGAGCAGCAGCCACCAGTCACTCATCGCAGCGCCGCCTCGTCGGACACCGCTCCTGGCGGTGGCGAAACGACCCGCACCGTGGCCACGCGGTGACCATCCATCTCGGCCACGCTCAGCTGCCAACCGTCGTGAGCGAATCCTTCGCCGATATCGGGAATCCGCCCCAGTCGATCCAGCACGAAACCGGCGAGCGTCTCGTACTCGCCCTCGGGCACCTCGAACTCACAGGCGTCACGCACTTCGTCCGGGTGCAGACGGCCCGACAGCAGGTGGGCGCCTCGCCAAGCCTGTGCAGCCGGGATGGACGACTCCACGTCGTGCTCATCGGCGATGTCGCCGACGATCTCCTCCACGAGGTCCTCGACCGTGATGATCCCGGCCGTGCCGCCGTACTCGTCGAGTACCACCGCCAGGTGGGCGGCCGCGTCCTGCAGCTCATCGAGCAGTTCATCCAGCGGCTTGGTCTCAGGGACCATCGCCACCGGGCGCATCAGCACCGACAACGGCGCCGTTCGCCGCCGTTCGCGGGGCAGCCCCAGCACCTCCTTGATGTGCACGACCCCGAGCAGTGTGTCGAGATCACCGCCGTGCACCGGGAACCGCGAGATCCCGGTCTCCCCGGAGAGGTCCATCAGGTCCCCGACCTCGGAATCAAGGGGAAGAGCCTGCACATCCACCCTGGGGGTGAGCGCATCGGCCGCCGTCTTGTTGCCGAACCGGAAGCTCCGGTCGAGCAGCTCGGCTGTCTGCGACCGGATCGTCCCTCCCTCCCGGCTCGTGCGCACGAGACGCCGCAGCTCCTCGCGGCTGCGCACCTCGAGCAGTTCCTCGGTGGGCTCCACCCCGACCAGCCGCAGCAGGGCGTTGGCCGAGGAGTTGCACACCGCGATCACTGGTTTGAAAACCATCGCGTAGAGCCGGTATGGCGCGGCCACCTGCAGCGTCATGACCAACGGCCGTGCGACGGCGACCGACTTGGGGATCAGCTCTCCGATCACCATCTGCACGACCGTGGTGAGCAACAGGGCGATCACCACCGAGACGGCCAGCGCGCTGGCCTCCCCGACAACGCCCGCCACCAGCGGTTCGATCGCCTTGGCCACGACCGGCTGGGCGAGCAGGCCCAGGGCAAGGCTGGTGATGGTGATGCCGAGTTGGGCACCCGAAAGGTTGAACGAGAGCTTCGTGAGCAATCTCAGGGCCGTGCGCGCTGCACGCGAGCCCTCCTCGGCGCGCAGCTCCAGGCGCGTTCGGTCCACCGCCACGAAAGCGAACTCGGCCGCGACGAAGAAGGCGTTGGCAAGGATGAGGGCGAGGCCGACCAGCAGCCCGGGCAGCAAGCTCACGGAGGCATCAGGATACCGACCGGCCAGATGGCGAACCGACCGCAGGTGCGCGGTGGCGGCATGGTCAGTTCTTTCGACCTTCGAAGTATCGCGGTACGGTGCAGGACATGCCACCGGCCGGAACCCCCCGTGCACGTCGAGCCGACGCCGTTCGCGCAGCCGCCCGGCTCGCGCGTGTTGCCGGTGCGGCGCTGGCGGACGCCGACCTCACGCTCGCCCAGTACCGGGTCCTGGTCTTCCTCGAGGGAGGCGACCGGCTGGCATCCGATGTCGCGGCGCTTCTCGACGTGGTGCCCTCCACCGTCACATCGGTTGTCGATGGCCTCTGTGGGCGCGGACTCGTGGCGCGTGGCCAGGACCCGACTGACCGTCGCTGCGTCGTGCTCTCGCTCACCGCTGCCGGACGCACCCAGGTCACCGAAGGCGACCGCGTCGTGGCCGAGCGACTCGGCCGGCTGCTCGACCGGCTCCCCGACGACAAGGCCGAGGGCGCACTTGTCGGCCTGGAGAGCCTCAACACGGCCATGGAGGCCTACCTCACCGAGAAGTTTGGCGACCCGGGCGGTCAGAAGTGAGCGGACTCGGCGCCGTACCGGCAGACCCATCGATCGGCCCTGCACCGGGCGAGTCGGGCGGGCTCAAGATGGGCTGGATCCGCCGGCTGTGGCCCATCCTGCGACCGCACACCGGGGTGCTCGTGGTCTCGCTCGTCGTGGCCGTGGCCGCGCTCGTGCTGCAGGTAGCGGTGCCGGCGATTGTCGGCCGCACGGTCGACAAGGCGATCCAGACCACCGAGTCGGAGCTGGCACCGTTCCTCTGGGCGCTGGTTGTCATCGCGTTCGTGCGCGCAGCGCTGCAGGCTCTCTACCGCTACGGGCTGTACCGCATCGCCTACTCGATCGAAGCCGACCTCCGCACCACGCTCTACCGGCACTACACGCGCCTCAGCCATGCGTTCTTCGACCGGATGCAGACCGGCCAGCTCATCAGCCGTGCGCAGGCAGATGTGAGGTCGGTCCAGCTGTTCTTCGCGGTCGCACCCCTGATCGCAACCGCGATCCTGGGTTTCGTGGTCGCGATCGGGGTGATGCTCAGCATCAACGTCGGCCTCACACTCGTCGCGGTCCTGCCCCTGCCCTTCGTGTACGTCGTCGGCGTGATCATGCGAAACAAGCTGTTCCCGCTCTCCTGGATCATCCAGGGACGCCAGGCCGAGGTGGCCACGGTGACCGAGGAATCGATCGCAGGCGTACGCGTCGTGCAGTCCTTCGCCGCCGAGCAGGCACGTGTGGATGCGATGGCCACCGCTGCTCGGCGCCTGCGCTGGGCCAACGTGCAGCAGGGCCTGGTACGCGCCCGCCTCGCACCGCTGCTGGAGAACCTCCCACGCCTCGGTGCCCTGGCCATCCTCGTGTACGGCGGTTGGCTGGTGATCGAGGGGGACCTGGAAATCGGCGTGATCATCCAGTTCAACGCCTACATCGTGCTTCTGCAGATCCCGTTCCGGTTCCTCGGCTTCTTCCTGATCCTGGGCCAGCGGGCACGTGCATCCGCCGGACGCATCTACGAGGTCCTCGACGAGACCCCGGAGATCATCGAGCGCGAAGACCCCGAACCGCTCCGGCACTCCCATGGCGACATCGAATTCCGCGACGTGTACTTCGGCTACGGCAGCGGAGCCGACGTGCTGCGCGGGCTCGACCTCACGATCAACGCCGGCGAATCGGTGGCGATCGTGGGAGGCACCGGCAGCGGCAAGTCCACCGTGGCCCGGCTGCTGGCGCGCTTCTATGACCCGCGGCGCGGCCAGGTGATGCTCGACGGGCACGATGAGCGGAACCTCGCCCTCAGCGACCTGCGCCGCGCAGTGGTGGTCGCACCCGACGAACCGTTCCTGTTCTCGGTCCCAATCCGTGACAACCTCGCTTTCGGCAACCCGCATGTGGAGCAGGCCGAGATCGAGGCCGCGGCGCGGATCGCCGACGCACACGGCTTCATCAGCAACCTCGAAGAGGGATACGACTCGATCGTGGGCGAACGCGGCTACACGCTGTCGGGCGGCCAGCGTCAACGCCTGGCACTCGCGCGGGCACTGCTGGTGGACCCGGCAGTGCTGGTGCTCGATGACGCCACCAGTGCCATCGACGTGGAAGTCGAGGCCAGGATCCACGCTGCGCTCACCGCACGGCGCGAAGGTCGCACGACGATCCTCATAGCCCACAGGCTGTCGACCATCACGCTCGCGGACCGTGTCGTGTTCCTGGAAGACGGCCGCGTCTCCGCACAGGGCACACACGCCGAACTGCTGGCGACGGTGCCCGCCTATGCAGACGTGCTGGCACATGCCGACGACGAGGACGCCGACGACGTGCCCCAGCCGCTCGGAGGAGACCCGTCATGAGCATGGGACCTCCCCCGGGATCACCGCTGACCGGCCCGACCGGTTCGACACCATTCGCCGGCATCCCGCCCGAACTGGCGGAGAAGGCCCAGCGGATCCTGGACCGGGAACCGGAGCACCATCCCGAGGTCGAGGAATTCGACCGGCACCCCCCCGAGAGGGAGCGCTTCACCCTGCGGCGTTTCCTGATGCCGGCCCGCAACCAACTGCTCGTGGCATTCGTGCTCGTGGCCGCCGAGACTGCCGCCCTGCTGGCGGGCCCGCTGCTGGTGAAGGCCGGTGTCGACCATGGCATCACACCCCGCGACTTCCGCGCCCTGGCCTGGATCGGCGTCGCATACGCAGCCGTCATCGTCGCCAACGTGCTCCTCGGTTGGGCCCGCGGCTCGTGGACCGCCCGCCTCGGGGAGTCGCTGATGGAGCGACTGCGCATGCGCGTGTTCACCCACCTGCAACGCCTGTCGCTGTCCTTCTACGAGCGTGAGAAGGCCGGAGTAATCCTCACCCGCATGACCTCGGACGTGGAGAACCTCACCGCGTTGTTCCAGGAAGGACTCGTGCAAATGGTCGTGCAGGGCCTCACCATCGTGGCCATCGCAGCAATCATGCTGTTCTCACACGCACAGATGGCCCTCGTGATCCTCGGGGTCATCATGCCGATCCTGGTGGTCGCCACGATCCGATACCGCACCGTGTCGACAGCCGCCTACGACGACGTACGCGACCGCATCTCCAATGTGCTCGACGACCTGACCGAGACGCTGTCGGGCATCCGCACCGTCACCGCCCACGACCGAGCGGCACACAACATCGAGACCCACGAGGCCCTGGTCGGCGACTACCGCAAAGCAAACCTGGTGACCGCACGGATCGGAGCCCTCTTCGGTTCCGTCGGCGACACCCTGGGAGTGCTCGGCCAGGTGGTGGTGCTCGGTATGGGCGGCCTGCTCGTGCGCAACGGCAGCATGTCGGTTGGCACCTTGTTCATGTTCCTGCTGTTGCTCAACCTGCTCTTCGCACCGGTTCAGCAACTCGTCCAGCTCTACACCACGTACCAGCAGGGACAGTCCTCGGTGACGAAGCTCGCCGACCTGCTAGAGGTCCAGCCGAGCGTCGTCGAGGACTCCGACGCCGCGGAGTTGGCCCCGATCGAAGGACACATCGAGCTCGCATCCGTGGACTTCGACTACGGCGATGGCGTGGGTGAGCCCGGCCCGCCGGTGCTCACCGGCCTCGACCTCAGCGTCGATGCGGGAGAGACACTCGTGGTTGTCGGCCCGACCGGTGCCGGCAAGTCCACCGTCGCCAAGTTGGTCGCCAGGTTCTATGACCCGGTCGATGGCCGCGTGTGCATCGACGGCACCGACCTGCGCACGGTCACCATCGATTCACTGCGCAGCCAGCTCGGAGTAGTACCCCAGGAGCCCTTCCTCTTCCATGGCACGGTTCGCGACAACCTGGTCTTCGCCCGACCCGATGCCTCCGAGGAGGAGCTGGCCGAGGCATGCCGGGCCGTTGGCATCCAGGACCTGATCGAGCGGCTGCCAGAGGGCCTGGACACGCCTGTGCACGAGCGCGGAGTGTCGCTGAGCGCCGGCGAGCGCCAGCTGCTGAGCCTCACCCGTGCGTTCCTCGCCAGACCCCGGGTGCTGATCCTTGATGAGGCGACGTCGAACATCGACCCTGCCGCCGAGGCAAAGGTGGAATCGGCGCTGGATGTGCTGCTCGAAGGTCGCACGGCGGTGGTGATCGCGCACCGACTGGCGACAGCACAACGTGCAGACCGCATCGCGGTGGTGGACCGCCGAGCCGACGGGGAGGGCGCAGTGGTACTCGAGTTGGGAACCCACGCCGAACTGCTGGCGCTCGGAGGCCGCTACGCGGAGATGTTCGCCACATGGGAACGCCACCTGGAACAGACACATTGAGCACGAGCCCCGTTCTGCAGCTGCGGGGTGTGGGCTATGTGCGCGGCGGAACGCAGATCCTCGACGAGGTGGACTGGACCGTCGAGGAGACACAGAACTGGGTGGTGCTCGGACCCAACGGGTCCGGCAAGACCACCCTCGCGAGAGTCGCCACACTGTGGGAACACCCCTCCGCCGGCTCGGTACAGGTGCTCGGTGAGGAACTCGGCCACACGGACGTGCGGTCCACGCGCAAGCGCATCGGCTTCGTGAGTGCGGCCATGGCGGACTCGGTCAGACCGGCGCTGGCCGCCTCAGAGGTGGTCATGTGCGCTGCGAACGGGGCGCTCGAACCGTGGTGGCACCAATACGACGATGTCCAGCGGCGTCGTGCCCACGAGCTGCTGGCGGAGACAGGTCTGTCTGCTGTGGCCGACCGACCATTCGGCACCCTCTCATCGGGTGAACGCCAGCGTGTGCTGCTCGCCAGATCCCACATGGCCCACCCGGCGTTCGTGGTGCTCGACGAACCCAACGCCGGCCTCGACCTCACCGGCCGCGAGGAGCTGATTGACCGCCTCGATCGTCTGGCCAACGGCTCCGAACGCACGCCGACAGTGCTGGTCACCCACCATGTCGAGGAGATCCCGCCGTCGTTCAGCCACCTGATGGCACTACGCGACGGCCGGGTAGCCGCCGCCGGGCCGATCGCCGATGTGCTGGACGAAGCGCTGCTGGCCTCCGTGTTCGGGGTGGACGTGGAGCTGACCCGCCACAGCACCTCCACCGGGATCCGGTGGTCGGCGGCCAGGCGCTGACCGGCTCAGCGGGCGCTGTCGAGGCGGTCGAGCAGCCGCGGCTTGGATCGCTCGATTTCGTCACCGAGCAGCTTGTCGAGCAGCGGCACCCAGAGGCCGCCCCCGTAGTGCAGGCGCATCTCGAGACTCGCTCCAGCATTGGTGGGAGCCACGTCGGCGGTGAGCGACCAAGGGCTGTGCGAGCGACCATCGAGCTCGCGGCGCGTGAAGTGCACACGGTGCGGGGGGTTGTGCACGCGACGCACCATCCGCAGGCGCTTCGAGCGGCGCAGGGGGCCGAGCTGGCCACGCAGGTCCACCAGCCATGCGGGTCCGGGGTCGCCGGCCACCTTGTCGGTGGGCACGGCGCGGGTGACGATCTCGAGCCACTCCGGGTAGGCGCTCAGGTCCTCGAGTTCGCTGAACAGTTCCTCGGGGCGCACCCCGGTTGCCAGCTGGGCGGTGACATCCACCGGCCCATTGTGGCCGCTGTCAGCCCGCGGGTGGAGCGGATGGAGTCGTCGGGGTGGCAGCAGCAGCCGCAGGATCCGCCACGGTGCCGGCCGCGAGGCCGAGGACACCAGCGACGGGCTCGCCGGTGAGCGGGTCAATTGGCGCCGCGGCCGTCGGAGGCGGAGCCTCGACGACCTCGACCATGGGACGGCTGCCGTAAGTGGCCTTGAGCAGCGGGTACGGGTTGACCGGGTCACCACCGTTGGGGTGGACCTGGAAGTGCAGGTGCGGGGGCGTGCCCTTGGCATTTCCGGTGTCGCCCACGTATCCGACGACGTCGCCGGCGTTGACCCGGACCCCGTCGACCATCCCCTCGGCGAACGCGATCAGGTGTGCGTAGTAGTACTCGGTACCCGAGTCGCCACGGACCCAGAGGCGGTTGCCGCCGAGGCCGACCTGGCCCACCTTGAACACCTCGCCGCTCTCGGCGGCCACGAGCGGCGTACCCATCGGGGCGAATATGTCGGTGCCCTGGTGCCAGTGGGCCTGGGCAGTGCCGGTCATGCGCGGGTAGCCCCATGAGTCGATGAACTCGACCTCGCCCTGCACGGGGAACACGAAGCCCTTCACGTATACCTGTGCCCCAGCCTCATAGGCCTTGAGGGCGAGTGCCTGCGACACGGTGTCCTCGACCGTCTCGGCGAACCGGGCGCTCAGCTCGGCGTAGCGGTTCTGCGCCTCGGTGTACTCGGCGAGCAGCTTCTCCTGGCGGGCGTCGAGCCTCGCCTGCGCCTCTTCGTGGCGACGGATCAGCTCCTCATCGGAGTCGACGACGCTGCCGAGCAGCTCCCGCGCCACGCCCAGCTGCACCGGGTCGCCCGTGCGGACCATTGCCAGCTTCTCATCCGAGGAGCCGTTGACGAATGCATCAACGGTGTGTTCGCGCAGTGCCTTCTCGGCGGCCGCCGCTGCCGCGATGTTGGCCCTCGACTCCTCGTTGAGTTCTTCGAGCTCGGCAGTGAGCGAGTCCACTCGCTGGCCCAGCTCCGCGAGTGTCACCTGTATCTCGTCGAGCAGGCGCTGCTTGGAGAGCAGCTCTTCCTGCAGTTCGCGCACCTTGGCGTCGAGCACCTGGTTGCTGCCGGGATCGAACGGCCGCTGGAACAGGGGGGCTTCGAGGCCGTCACCAGGCGAAGGGTCGAACAGCAGCGGAGCACGCGGATCATCGGCCAGTTCGGGAGGAATCGTCACGACCGGGACCTGCGCAGTGGGATCACCTTCGGGGTCACCCCCGCCAGGAAGCGTGGTCGTCGGCGCCTCCGGGCCGCCGGATCCATCACCCGGAACCGTGGTGGATGTGGTCTCACCCGGACCCGCCGCGGGCGGCGGCGCGGTCGTGGCGGGCGGCAGCGTCGTGTCGCTGCTGCCCCCTTCACCTCCCTGCGGGAGGGTGGTGGAGACCGCGTCGTCCTGGGCCGCGGCCATCGGCACCGCTGCCACCGTTATCAGTACCGCTGCGCAGACTGCCGCGAACGACTTGGCTGTTGTCAACCCACACTCCCCTGCGCGGACACGGGTGGACCTGGGTCCGTCGAGCAATCCCCGCCCGGGGCAGTCGATCCCGCGTGAAGACAATATCGGCACACGCGGGTCTGACACCTAAGCGATAAATGCCACAATCCCGGGATCGGGAAGAATTGCCCTGTCCGGGCGGGCTCCTACACCTCGACACCGTCGCCGCCGGCGGAGCGGTCCACCACCCAGAGCAGCACGGCGCAGACGGCCGCCAGCAGGCAGGACAGGGCCATTGCCTGGCCCAGTCCTGCCTCACCCGGCCTCGACAGGAGGCGCTGGATCGCGACCGGCATGGTCGGGTCGGTCGTGCGAGCCACGAACACGGTCGCCCCGAACTCGCCGAGAGCAGCGATCACGGCGAGGCCTGCAGCGGCCGTGATGGCTGCCCTGGCCATGGGCAACTGCACCCGCCACCACAGCCGCCGGGGGCCTGCGCCCGCCAGACGGGCCGACTCGATCACGCTCTGCGACTGTGAACCGAAGGCCGGAGCCACCGCCCGAACGACGAGCGGGAGGGCCACGAGGGCCTGGGCGAACAGCACCAACCACACAGACCGCCGCAGGTCGAGTGGTGGGCGACCCGCCACCAACAGCAGGCCGAGGCCGACCGTGGTGGCCGAGATGGCCAGGGGGAGCAGCAGGATCCGAGACGCCGCGCCTCTCGGTCGGCGCGCCACGGCTGCGGCTGCGGGCACGCCGACCAGGACCGCGGCTGCCGCAGCCGGAAGCGCCGCCTGCAGCGAGGCAACTACGGAGTCGAGCGGGTCGACCGCCAGGTTGGTGCTGCCGGTCGCCGAGCCGAGGGAACGCCAGTGCCCCAGTCCGTAGCCCCCGGCCACGCGCAGCGACCGCTCGACGAGTGCCAGCAGCGGCGCCACGGCGAAGACGCACACCGCCCCCACGGCTGCACCGACACCGAGCCACTCCCCTGGCGTCGACGGTCGCTTTCTCGCCGAGCGACGCGAGCGGGCGGCGGTTCTGACCGTGGCCGGACCTGCCACGACGAGAGCCGCCACGACGGTGAGCGCCTGCAGGCCTGACAGCACAGCGGCTCCGGGCAGATCGAACTGCCGAGTGGCGCGGATCCACATCTCCACTTCGATCGTTGTGACCGATCCACCACCGAGCACCACGATCACGCCGAAGCTCGTGAGGCAGAACAGGAACACGATCACCCCCGCAGACCAGATCGCCGGAGCGACCACCCGAAGCGTCACCCGCGCCAGCACCCGGTGACTGCGCAGGCCGGCCAGCCTGGCGGCACCCTCGAGGTCTGGATCGACCGAGGCGACGGCGGCGCCGACGACACGCACGACAACAGCCAGGTTGAAGCACACGTGTGCGGCAAACACCGCCCACCACGTGCCTCGCAGGTCGGCGATTCCCGACGGGCCGAGCAGCGTGGAGAACGCTGCGCCGACCACCACCGACGGCAGGACGAACGGCACCATCGCGACCGAACGCACCAGGGAGCGGCCGCGGAATCGGCGTCGGGCGATCACCCATGCGACGGGAATCCCCACCAGCAAGGCCAACACGGCACTCACCGCAGCCTGGCCGACCGTGATCGCCAGAACCCGCCACGTCCGTGCCGAGGAAAGAACCCTCGTGACAGCGTCGAGCGTCAGCGACCCGTCGATGTAGACAGCGCGCCAGAGCACCGCCGCCAGCGGCGCCACCACGGCGACCAGCACCACGCCCACCGCCAGCGCATTGGCGCGCTGGCCCTTCGCCGTAGCGATCATCAGGGCCTGCTCACTCCATCGCTTCCCGCCAGCGCTCCACCCAGTCGTCGCGCGAGGTGGCCACGGCGTCCACATCGACGACCACCGGCTGCTCGGGCCGGGGCGCCCACCTGGCGAACTCCTCGGGCAGCTCCACATCGGTCACGGGGTAGACGAAGTTGGACAGCGGAAGGCCCCGTTGCCACTCCTCGGAAAGCATGAAGTCCAGTAGTTCGCGGGCCAGCTCGGGGTGCTCTGCGCCGGCGAGCACGCCCGCGTATTCGACCTGGGTCACACATGTGTCGTCCATGACCACCGAGGCCGGCTCGGTACGCTCTCCCTCGGAGAAGACCACCTCCGCGGGCGGGCTGCTGGCATAGGAGACGACCATGGGCCGGTCACCACCGCTCACCGTGTAGTCGCCGTAGTAGGCGTCGTCCCAGCTGGGCGACACCCGCACGTCGTTGGCGGCAAGCCGACCCCAGTAGTCGATCCAGCCGTCCTCGCCGTAGGTCTCGACCGTGCCCAGCAGGAAGGCCATTCCCGGCGAACTGCTGACGGGGCTCTGTACCGACAGCAACCCCGCGTACGAGGGGTCAGCCAGGTCGTCGAACGTCTCGGGCAGGTCCAGGTCGTTGTCGGCGAACCAGGAAGCATCGACGTTGACGCACACCTCGGAGGTGTCGATCGGCGTCAAGGAGTCCGCGACCACGCCAGGCGGGGCGAGCGCCACGTCCAGCGCCGATGCAGCCTCTGGGCGGTACTGCTCGAGCAACGGCTCCGAAGCTGCTTCCGCCGCTGTGGTGTTGTCGATCCCGAAGATCACGTCGCCTTCGGGGGCACCTGCGCTGAGAAGTGCTTTGGCCAGCATCGTGCCGCTGTCGCCGGTGGCCACCACCTCGACGGTTGCACCGGACTGTTCTTCGAACGCTTCCACTGCCTGCTCGGGCAGCGCGTAGGCGTCATAGGTGATCAGCCTCACGACCTCGCCGCTCGCGTCGCTCCCCTCGTCGGCATCGTCGCCCGATGAGGACTCCTCGGACGAGCACGCCGCTGCGGTGAGGAAGGCGGCGACGGCCACCGCGAGCGCGGCCCGCCTCCTTGCGGGCCCACGGGGTGGGGCACCCGGGAGGATCGAGCGGGTGGGTGTCGGGAACGGGTGGGGTTTCATTCAGCCTTCCAGTGCTGGGGTTCGGTCAGTGCGTGATCTGCGATCACAACCGTCACAGGCGTACCGGCGGTGCAAACCTCGACCGGCGGCGATTGCACGATGTTCGAGCAGCCACGGGACCGACCGGAGTCGAGAATCCCGTGCTCGAGCTCCCAACGCAGACCCTCGGTGCTCACGTCGGGCGCCGTGCCGTGCAGCGCCAGCAACGACAGGGTTGCGCCGGGATCCGCGTCGATCGTGCGGCGGTCATGCACCGGCACCACGCGGCTCACACCGAGCCAGGCGTCGATCTGCATCGCTGCGTACTGCGGGGCACCGAGCAGCGTGATCCCAGCGAGCAGGTGGTCCAGGCGCCCACCGCCGCTACCGATGACCACCAGCCGGTCAGTGGACTGCCCGCCCGCCAGGTCGAGTGCCAGCTCGAGGTCGGTCGCGTCCTTGTCACGCGGGTGCACCTCTATTCGCGCACCCTCCAGATCGGCCTGTCGGAGCTGGGCCGCCGGCACAGAGTCCATGTCTCCGATCACCACGTCCGGCGCCAGCCCGGCTTCGCGGCACGCCAGCAGGCCGCCGTCCGCGGCAATCACCAACTCGGGCCGCGTGTCGGCGCCGATGCGCGCATCCGACATGGCGCGGGCGAGGTTTCCGGGCTGTGTCGGGCCTCCGCTGAACACCACCGTGGTGGCCACAGTCTTCCTCCGCTGGCATTACCCAGATCAGGTCTGCGGGTCGGCGGCTCCAGCCGCCCTCTCAGCCCGTTGCACGAGCTCCCCGTGTGAACGCTGCGATATTAGCCCGACGAAGGGGTGGCCAACAGCAGGTCGACAGACAGGCCCCACATCGACAGGCGCCTGGTTGCGGTCACGTCATAGCCTGCCGCCACCAGGGCCGCCTGCGCATCGATGGGACGGCAGTCAACGAAGCTCGGGAAGTGCTCGTGTGACCATTCATAGAGCTCCTCCATGGCCTTCACACCGCCATGGCTCGACATGCAGGCGACGCACAGACGCCCCTCGGGGCGCAGCACCCGTGCCACTTCGGCCAGGACCACCGGCATCTGGTCATCCGGGAACAGCTCGAGCGTGAAGCTCATGAACGCTGCGTCGAAGTTGCCGTCGGGCCACGGCATGTCGGTCGCGGTGCCCCGCACCAGATGCGTGCGCGAGCCCAGACCCGCCTCGGCCATGCGCTTGCGGGCGTACTCGACCATGCCATCGGAGATGTCGATGCCACAGACACTGCCGGTCTCGCCGACCATCTCCGCGAGCGCCACCAGCGCCTGGCCGGTGCCGAAGCCGGGCTCGAGCACCACCTCACCCTCGGCCGGCCGCAGGAGCCCTTCGATCGCCTCGGCCACGAAACGCTTCTCGCTCGAGTCCGACAGCATTGCGTAGACGCGGCTCATCTTGTTGTAGCTGCCACGCGCAACCGCTTGCTGCTCGTGCTCGGAATCCTGCTGCGCCGCCGACGCCTGGCTGGTCGAATCAGGGGAGGCCATGGCGCCGACGGTAGCGGCGAGCGATCACAAACCGACGCCGGGCGGCCCACGACTTCGAGCGGGTCGGTCAGGTCTCGATGCCGTTCATGCGAGCGAGGGTGCGCAGCATCACCTCGTCGGCTCCGCCACCGATTGACCAGAGCCGTGCGTCACGGAAGAACCGCGCCGGCCACAGCTCCTCCACGTAGCCCATGCCGCCGTGGTACTGCACCACCATGTCGGCAACCTTGCGGCCCAGCCGGGCGGCGCAGAGCTTGGCCACCGTCGCCTCGCGGGTGAAGTCCTCACCCCGGTTGGCCTTGGCAACCGCGGCCCAGTTGTGGTGGCGGTTGAGGTCGACCTCGGCTGCGAGCTCGGCGAGCGTGTACTGCAGGTGCTGGTTGGCCAGCAACGGGGCTCCGAACGCCTGGCGTTGCCTGAGGTAGTCCACCGTGCGCTCCAGGGCGTACTCGGTGGCACCCACCATCTGGTACGCCGCGATCATGCGCTCGTCCTGGAACTGGTTCATCTGCTGTTGGAACCCGCGGCCGATCTCGCCGATCGTGTTCGACACCGGCACGCGGCAGTCGTCGAAGGACAACTCGGCGGTGTCCGACCCGCGCATTCCGAGCTTGTCGAGCTTGCGGCTGACGGAGAATCCCTCCGTCCCGGTCGGCACGATGATCTGGGACATGCCCGAGTAGCCGCCCTCATCGGATGTGCGGGCAAGCAGGCAGAGCCAGTCGGCCTGGGTGCCGTTGGTGATCCACATCTTGGTGCCGTTGATCACCCACTCGTCGCCGTCGCGTACCGCTCGCGTGCGGATGCCTGCCACGTCGGATCCGGCATCGGGCTCCGACACGGCGATGGAGGCCACCTGGTGCCCGGCGAGGGCCGGGCGCAGGTAGCGCTCCTTCAGCTCATCGGTGCCGAAACGATGCAACGCGGGCGTGGCCATGTCGGTCTGGACACCGATGGCCATGGCGACGCCGAGCGAAGCGCAGCGCCCGACCTCTTCGCCCATGATCATCGAGTAGGTGGTTTCGGCCCCGCCGCCGCCCCACTTCAGGTCGTAGGTGAGTCCGATGAGACCGAGGTCGCCCAGCTTCGTGAACAGCTCGCGCGCCGGGAACACACCGTCGGCTTCCCACTGGTCGGCATGCGGGTCGATCTCGCTCTGCACGAAGTCGCGCACCGTCGTGCGGAACATGTCGTGGTCGTCGGTGAAGTCAAGCACGTTGCCCCCCTTTTCTGGCAGCCCGAAGCTAGCGCCGGGCACGCTCAGTGGCGCGATGCGGCCCGTCGCCGGTCAGGTGGCGCGGGACGGGCCCGCCGCCTGTCATCGGCGGAGGTGGGCTGGCGCGGTTGCGTAGCCGTGATGTCGACATGGCCGTCGATCACGTGCAGGTGTGCGATCCGAAGGGCAGCGGCCTCGTCCTCCGGGCGGCTCGGGCGGTCGATGACCACCTGCTGGCCGAGCGCCGCTGCCACCCCGGCGATGGCCGCGAGCTTGGCCTGGCGAACGGAATCCCCGGCGAGGCCGTCGAGCATCTGACGGTCGAGCCACACCGCCTCGAACGGGTGCAGTTCGAGCACCGACAGTGCCGCGGCCTCGGCGCCGAACCGACCAACGGCTATGCGAGCTCCGGCACGGGCGATCTCGAGCAGGGCGTTGCGAACCACAGGACCCTCGTCGAGGTCGGCTTCCTGGATGACGAGCACGAGGTTCTCGAGCTGGACTCCCCGCTTGGCAGCCGCGTCGAGGAACCGGCCTGGTTGTGACATCAGCACGGCGCCCGGCATCTGCACCCAACGCCTCGGCACCGCACCCGGCAGCTGTGCGGCCGACTCGTCGCCGGCCACATGGCCGAGCAGCCAGCGGAACAGCGCCGGCGAGATGCCTCCTTCGGCGGCAACGGAGGCGGGCCGCCTGCCGGGAACCGTCGCGCCCATCAAGTCGGTGCGGCCCCATGACGCGCGGTACAGGTGACCCGTGACCGCAGATGACGACGCCTCGATGACCGGGGACACGTCGGCGTCGAGCAGGTCACGGCGCATGGCCTCGCCCAGCACGTCGATGGCGCTCTTGCGCTTGGCGACCGCCCGTTCCAGGTTCTGGTCGTAGCTGACGACGCGGGACTTGCCGCGGCGCTTGGCCACGTACAACGCCGAGTCGGCGCGCTGCAGGAGCTCGGCGTGGCCCTCGCCGACACGGTGTACTGCGAGGCCGACGCTCACACCGATGCTCAGGTTCTGGTCCTCGGCGCGGAACGGCTCGGAGAAGTACTCGACGATCCGGTCGGCGACCACCGACGCGAGGTCCTCGATGCAGTCGGGCTTGGAGCGGATCACAACGACGAACTCATCGCCGCCGAGGCGAACGAGGAGGTCCGATGACCGAACCGCACTGCTGAGCCGTGCTGCAGCGCCGCGAAGCACCTGGTCGCCCACGTGGTGACCGAGCTCGTCGTTGATCGCCTTGAATCGGTCGAGGTCGCAGTAGAGGACTGCAACGCCTGACTCGCCCGGCACCTCGATGAGCTTTGGCAGCGTGGCGGCGAGCGTCGCCCGGGTGGCGAGGCCGGTGAGCGGGTCCGCCCCTTCGCGCGGCGACTGCTCGGCGTTGCGTCGGTACACCGCCGAGTGCACCGCGTGCTCGAGACGTTCGATGCTCGCGTTGCGGAATCGGATGGCCTCCTCGGCTCCGGCCTCCAGTGCCCGGCGGGCCGAGTGATCCTCGCCTGAGTCGACGACCACGACCGGGATGTCGCGACACGTCGCGGTCACGTCGAGCAGATCGGGCAACTCCTCGGCACCGTTGCCCATGTGCACGACCACGGCCGCAACCTGGTGGTCACCGGCGCCGGGAAAACGCATGCCGGGTGTGAGCTCACTGCGGTCGACCACCTCGACGTCAAGCCTGCTGCGGCGCAGGCGTCGGCGCACGGAACTCCAGTGCTCGCCGCTGCCATCGACGAGCACCACTGGCAGACGTTTGTCCCTGGGGAACAGCCGGAGCTGCTGCATGGGGATCAGGTCGGACGTCCCCACGGGGAGTTGAGCGCTACACCAGTGAAATTCTCCGGATTCGAGAGAAGTTTGCGCGGACGCACCACAACATGTCGCTCTGCGTGACATGGCCCTGCGGCCCGCCACCCAGCGCGGGCGCGGCCTCCCTTGCCGCAGTGGGCGGGGTGGCCGAACGGGCCGGCGGGCGGAAGCCGTCGGACCCGGATCCCCGTCTGTCAACCGCCAGGGAGACCACGTGCGCCAGACCTACCGCTGTCTGCCGTCGTGGTCAGCTGGTTCTCGATCAGGGGTGCCGCTCCGTGGCGTTGGTGTCGAGCACCTGGTCGCACCACCGCGCATAGGCCTCGCTCTGGTCGGTGTACTCGACGCCGAGGTGCAGCCAGCCGTCCTCGAGGTCCGCACGCCTCACGAAGGCGCCGAAGGTGGCGTCGCCGACGAGCTGGACCCGCACCGACTGGCCCTCGGCCACCGGTTCGGTGCCGGCCACCAGCACCATCGCCCCGGTCACCGAGACATCACGCAGGTAGGCCATGCGCTGGAAATCGACTGGATCGCCGTGTGCTGACCAGCGCACCGCCATGTCGCCGGCCACATGTCGCAACCCGATGCGCTTGTTGTCCCAGCTGTTGGGTGCCATGGAGGGTTGATCGGCGCGATCGTCTTATGACTGTACAAACGCCCATTCCTGGCCCGGAACCACCGAGTCACCAAGTTGTGGGGCTCCCCACCGGATCAGCACGTTGGGACGCGGGCCGCACGGAGTGCTCAGCGCAGAGCTGCTTCTATGCATGCCGCATATGGTCCGAAGTCGTCGGGATGCACATCGTCGTCGCTCGACCCCCAGGTCGCCGCGCCGCAGTCGATCGCCGCAAGGTCGGCGACAATCCCGTCGTTGACCACGCCGATGGCGGGATGGATCCACCAGGGCTGGGTCACGAGCCGCACCGTGGTACCCGGGTAGGTGGAGGCCACGTCGGCAACCAGCCGGGCCATCTCGGTGACGACCTCGGCAGGCGTGGCGCCCCAGTGCACGAGGTCGTTGTGACCGCCGATCACGACCACGGTTTCGGGCCGGTCGACTACTGCGGCCAGCGCCCCCATGACGCGCGTGTGGATCGTGAAGCCCTGGCTGAACGTGGCCCCGCCCACTGCGATGTTGTAGACGTCGGTCATGGCTTCACCGGCGCCTTCCGCCAAGGAGTCGCCGGCCACCCAGACATCCGCCGACGGGTCCCCGGTGGTCGATTCAGGGGTGCCGACTGGCTGGGTGCAGGCCATGGCGATGGCCGAAACGGCAGCGACCACCGCGCCCACTGCGGTGCGGCCCAACGCTCGACCGAACCCTGACTCCATCTCAGTCCGACTCACATCTCTGTCCGACTCACCATTGCCCCCGACTTGATCGCCCTCATAGGGTAGGACGAAAGGCCTGTTCACACCTGTCAGCGATGGCTGCTGGGCGAATCCACCCCGTAATTCGTACAATTGGCCCGAGTGCACTGGACAGCTACGTCGGGGGGCGGTGAGCGATGACGACGACGGCAATGCCTGTGGTTGACAGCGGTCGTGCCGTCAACCTGTTCGGCGACACATACCCGGTCGTGCTTCCCTCGTTGCGCGACCC
The DNA here is from genome assembly GCA_024222295.1 of Actinomycetes bacterium. Classification (NCBI taxonomy): domain Bacteria; kingdom Bacillati; phylum Actinomycetota; class Actinomycetes; species Actinomycetes bacterium. Next base: position 470,674 of record JAAEPF010000002.1, on the reverse strand, counting down.
GCGCTCGCATGTGGCAGCTGTGCTGATCTCGGTGCAGGTGTTCGGCCAGACGGTCCTGCAGTTCAACCTGTCGATCGCCCAGATCCTGCTGTCCGTGCTGTTGTGCGCAGCGATCGAGATCCCGATGACGATGTGGGACCGCGGCACGCTCGCATGGCCGGCCAGCGCATTGCTCACCGGCAATGGCATCGCGCTGTTGCTGCGTACTCCCGGCACCGAGCACGGCGACTGGTGGTCACTCAACGGCTGGCCGGTGTTCGTCGCAGCGGCCTCGATCGCGGTGCTGTCCAAGTACGCGATACGGATCGGCCGCAGGCACGTCTTCAATCCGTCCAACCTCGGGCTCGTGGTCGTCTTCTTGGTGTTCGGCGCCAAATGGGCCGACCCCCAGGAACTCTGGTGGGGGCCATGGCGGCCGGGGCTGGTTGCCACCGTGCTGCTGATCCTGGCCGGGGGCATCACTCTCTCGCTGCGGGTGGGACTGCTCGACATCGTCGTGTCGTTCTGGGCCACCTTCGCTGCGGGCATCGCGGTGGTGGCGCTCGCGGGTCACGCCATGGTCGCCCGATGGAGCCTGACCCCGGTGGAAGGGCTCGACTACTGGTCGATCCTCGTCACGTCACCCGAGATCATCATCTTCGCCTTCTTCATGATCACGGATCCGCCCACCACGCCGGACTCGCGCAGGGCGCGCATCGTCTATTCGATCGGAATCGGGGCACTCGCGGCCCTGCTGTCCGCCACCCAGACGACCGAGTTCGGCACCAAGGTGTCGCTGCTCGCCGCGCTGACCGTGCTGTGCGCCCTGAGGCCGATGCTCGAGAGCCGACTGCCCGACCCCGTTGTGGGTGCAGACGGCAGGCGCACGCGATGGCCGAGACTGCTCCGCCCGGTGCCGCTCGCCGGGCTCACCGTGGCCTGGGTGGGGCTGATGGTGCTCTCCACCAACCTGGTCAGCGACACGCTGGAGCCGGGGGTCGATCAGGGCACAGTGGTGAGCTTCGACGCCGCCGGTGACCGGCCTGCGGTGGAAACGCCCGGCTCGCTGCCCACACCCGAGGTGCGCGACAACGTGGCGCGTGAAGCCAACGTCGACACGGCGGTCGCCACACGAGTGCTCGAGGACGTAGCGGCAGACCTCGCGATCCTCTCCGAGGCGCTTCGCAAGGGCGACCCCGAAATCGCCCGGACAGCTTCCTTCGGCACACACCTCACCTCGACCACGGAGCGCATCGACACCAATGCGGCGGCCGGGCGCAGCGAAGAGGTACTCCACACCTACGACTCAGCCGAGCTCGTGCTCCTGCGCGACCCGATCAGCCCGCAGTCCGTGCCGCAGCTGGGGCTGTTCCTGACCGGCACCCGCGAGGATGTCAGCTACTCGGATCCCTCCGGCGGGCAGATCGACTCGAGGTCGACCGGTGAGTTCGAGCAGGTGTTCCTGGTGACGGACGTGGATGGCCACTGGCTCATCGGTGACGAGATGGACCCGACCGACCCCATGGTCACGGCCTGAGCCGGCAGTCCGCCGTCAGGATCCGCGTCGGAGCTCGAGCAACTGGTTGACAGCAGGCCCCTCGACCACCTGCGGGTCCCGCGAGCCCGGCCAGAGGACGTCGACCGACTCCACCGTGACGCCCGGCCCGAGCCCGAAGTGGAGGTCATACGGGTCAGAGCCCTCATATGAGCTTCCGGCACGGACCTCGGCGGGTCTGGCCACGTCGGAATCGCTCGTGCGCACGAGCACCCGCGCTCCCACGGCGAACGGGTTGGGGCCGACGTCGCGCAACCGGACCGTCAGCCAATTGCCACCCGGGGGCGTGTCGTTGCGGTAGAGGATCGGTGGCTCGCTCGTGTTGGCCACGATGATGTCGAGGTCGCCGTCGGCGTCCATGTCGAAGGGAACGAGTGCCTTGCCGCTGGCAGTGTCACCGAAACCGACCTGTGCGCCCACCTCGGGCAATGGAGTCTCTTCCCGGCCCAGCCAGAGCAGGCTCGGGTCGGACACGAAGCGGGCGAACACCGGGTCGGACTCGCCACCTGACCCGGTGTTGGGGTCGTAGCCGTTGACCATCGCGATGTCCCGGAAGCCGTCGTTGTTGAAGTCCTGGGCCGCCGCACCCCACCCCCGGTAGCCGTCACGCAATCCGTATTGCGCCGTTGCGTCGCGAAACCCACCCCGGCCGTCGCCGAGGAACAGGCGGTTGCCGGTGCAGCCGATGGTGGATCCGTCGAACGGGCAAACGCCGTCGGCGGTCGGGTAGGCGATCGATGTCACGAACCAGTCGAGGTTGCCATCGCCGTCGATGTCCTCCACCACAGATCCCGTGCCGTTCTCGTCGGTGCCCACCCCCGACTCTGCGGTGACGTCCATGAATCCCCGTCCCGCGTCATTGCGGTAGATGCGCGACGTGCACAGGTCGCCGGTGATCAACAGGTCCTCCCAGCCGTCGCCATCGATGTCCGAGAAGAGCGGTGTGAACCCCACGATCTCCTCCATGTCGACGCCGGACTCGGCCGTGACGTCGGCGAAGGTCCCGTCGCCCTGGTTGCGGTACATAGCGGACCGGGTGACCAGTTCCGGGCCTGCCAGATCGCCGGCCCCGCCGGCGGCGCGTAAGGCTGCGGTGCGTTCACACATCCCCTCTGTGCCGACGGCGGCCTCCGCTGCCTGGCTGCCATCGAGGGGATCCACGAACCACTGGAGCACCGTGAGGTCGAGGTCGCCGTCGTGGTCCCAATCAGCAAAGGAGGCTCCGAACGACTGCGGCCGGGCGGCTTCGTCGGGAATCAGTTCGAGGCCACTGCCCGCCGTGGCGTCGGTGAAGGTGCCGTCGCCGTTGTTGAGCTTCAGGGCCCGGCCCCCCGTGGGATTGCCCGTGAGCAGCAGGTCGAGGTCGGAGTCGCCGTCGACATCGGCGAGCAGCGGCGTTCCCGAGCCGACAGGCGGCACGGGCTCCGCCACACCGGCAGCCGCTGCCTCGTCGGTGAACGTGCCCGAACCGTCGTTGCGGTACAGGAGGTTGGGCAGCCCGACCCTGGTCAGAACGAGGTCGATGTCGCCATCGCCGTCGTAGTCGCCGGCCGCAGCAGCACCGTTCATCACCTCGCCGCTCGTGAGCGGCCGGTCCGCGTGCGGCGCCGACAGCCCGGCCGCGGCAGTGACGTCACTGAATGACAGGCCGGCGAGGCTTGTGCCGCCCAACGGGACCGGTGCGGCCGTCGCCGGCGCAGGGAACGTCGTCGGGGCGCTGTCTTGGGGCGCCGTGGACCGGCCCTCGACGTCGTCGCCGGCCACGTCATCGTCACCTGCGCCGCTCGTGCCGACCACGTACATGGCAGCGGTGATGATCACCGCGGCTGAGCCGGCGAACGCCCGAATCCCCCAAGACTGCGCCAAATCAGGTGACCTCCCGCTGCCCGGAGGATACCGCTACGTCCCGCGCTGACGGGAATGCGCACTGTGCAAGAGTGAAGCCGCGCAGACTGGCTTGTGCACAGCAGACAGCGACCTGGAGGACGAGATGGGACAGACGGACATGGCGGACACGGGTGGCCAACTCGAGGCAAAGGTCGTCCTGGTGACCGGCGCCGCGAGCGGGATCGGCGCAGCGTGCGCAGATCGTGTCGAGGCGACGGGCGGCACAGCGGTTCGCACCGACATAGCCGAGGGAAGCGGAACTGCCGAGGTGCGCCACCTCGACGTGACCGACGAGGACGCGACCCGGGCGATGGTGGCCGGGATCGTCGCTGAGCACGGGCGCATCGATGGACTGGTCACGGCTGCGGGCATCGCGGGCGGCGGGCCGGTGCACGCGCTCGGCGACGACGAGTGGCAGAACGTGATCGACATCAACCTGACGGGCACCTACCTGGGTGTGAGACACGCAGTAGCAGCGATGCTGGATCAGGAGCCGATCGACGGCGAGCGCGGGTCGATCGTGACCATCGCGAGTGTCGAGGGGATCGAGGGCACTGCCGGCGGCAGCGCCTACAACGCGTCCAAGGGCGGCGTGATCCTGCTCACCAAGAACGTGGCCATCGACTACGGGTCGGTGGGCATTCGGGCCAACGCCTTGTGCCCGGGCTTCATCGAAACCCCTCTGCTCGATTCGGTGTGGGCACTTGAGGGCCTCGAGGAGCCGGCCGAGTTGATCCGCGCCGAGCACAAGCTCGGAAGGTTCGGGCGACCCGACGAGATAGCAAGCGCCGTGGGCTTCCTGCTCTCCGGGGATGCTTCGTTCGTCACCGGAACCAGCCTCGTGGTCGATGGCGGCTATTCGGCGGGCCGTGATCACGCGATCACGAAGATGTTCGGTCTGCCGGGCCCGCAGTGACCGCGCAGGCCGCCGCGTCTCCGGCGCTGGATGGGCTCGAGCTCACCGTCGTCGTCGACAACGAATCCGACACGCTGTCGAGCGTCGACCCCGGGTTGGACCAGGTGCCCTAGATGCTGTCGCTGCTCGGCAGGCTCCCGCAGTCGCGCGAGCACGAAGGGCAACCGGGTTTCTGCGTGTTCGACCAGTTGTGCGTTGCGTGCCATGGCTTCTCGGTGCTCGTGCGCGGTCGCCTCGGCACCCAGGCACACACAGTCCTGCTCGACGTGGGCCCCCTATGCAGATGTGTGGCCCGACAACTCCGAACGGATCGGAATCGACCTCGCTGCGATCGAGCTCGTCTTCCTCTCGCACTGGCATGCCGACCATTCCGGCGGGTTCCCCGAGGTGGTGGCAGCTATCGCCGCTGCACGCTCGAAGGCAGGCCTGGCGCCGCCAGTTGTGGATCTGCACCCGGATCGCCCGGACCAACGCGGAGTGCGCACTCCCGGCGGGGCGATGGTGCTGCTGCCACCGGAGCCCACGCTCGAGGCGATCGAGAGTGCCGGCGGTGAAGTGGTCCTCAACGCCGATGCGCACCTGGTCGCAGACCTGTTCGCTGGTAGCGGCCTCATAGAGCGCACCACGCAGTACGAGACCGGCCTCGATGGACACATCACCTTTCAGGGCGACGACTGCCACGACGACCCGATGATCCTCGATGAGCGCTTCCTGGCAGCCCAGGTGAAGGGGCGTGGCGTGTCGGTGCTCTCCGCGTGCTCCCATGCCGGGGTGGTCAACGCATGCCTCGGCGCACGTGCCCTCTTCGGCGGAGAGCGCATCGACACGGTGCTCGGCGGCTACCACCTCGCGGGTGGGGCCATGGAGGACCGCATCGAGCCCACGGTGCGCGATCTCGTGGAGGTGGTGGGCCCGCGCCTCGTGGCGCCGGGCCACTGCACCGGTTGGCGGGCGAAAGCTGCGCTGGCCGACACCTTTGCGCCGGGCAGCCACGGCCCGAGCGTGGTGGGGACCCGCTACACGCTCGCCGCTCGCGAATGAGCCACGTTGCGGGCTCAGGCTCACGTACCCGCAGGCTGCAACGACTCCCCGACGCCTGGCGCGCCGTCAGTCGGCGCTGACGACTCAGCTCGATTCGGGCCGGTGCTGTTCGACCCACTCCACGGCATCGTTGCGCGCGGCGCGCAGCGTGGCTCCCAGGAACTGGTCGGAGGGGTACAGGTTGTCGGTGCCGATGGTGACGAGCGCACCGGTGGCCTCGAGCTGGTCGACCACGCGTTCGCTCGCCGAGACAATGACCAGCTTGCTCCCGGTGGCACGCAGGTCGCTGGCGTAGCGGCCGAGCACTCCGGTGAACGTGGAGCCGAGGTCGTCGAATCCCCTGAGTCGGATGATCACGACGGATCCGGCGGTTTCGGGACCGATGGCCGGCAAGAGGGACTCGAACACCGGCGCTGACGCGAAGAACAGGCTGCCGTAGGGCTGAAGCACGACGACTTCGCCCTCGGGCACCTCGGCGGGTGGATCGACCTCCCGCAGGCGCCCCTTGGCATCCAGTTCCCAGCTCTTCACCACGACCGCATTGGACCGGCTGATGATGGTGAGGATCATCGAGATGCCGACGCCGACCAGCACTGCGTACTGCAGCGCGATCAACATCGTCAGCACGAAGGTGACCAGCAGCACTACCGCCGGGAATGCGCCCGTGTGCACCACGGCCATGATCCGGTCGACCTTGACCGTCCGGAAGCCGACGATGATCAGCAGCCCGGCCAGCGCCGGCATCGCGATCTGTTCCACCAGTCCGCCCAGGGTCAGCACGAGCAGCGCCATGACCGCTCCGGCCACGATGAGAGCCATCCGGCTACGGGCACCCGCCTCCTTGACAAGCGTGGTTGCAGACATCGATCCCCCGACCGGCATGCCCTGCAGGATTCCGGAAGCCACGTTGCCGACCCCTTGACCGACGAAGTCCCGCGACGCATCGGGGAAGGAGCCGTCGGGGTTCGGGAACGAACTCGAGATCCCTGCGCCCTGCACAAGCCCGACGAATGCCAACGAGACCGCCGGCACCAGCAGTTGGGGCAGCAGCGAGATGTCCGGGGCCTTCGGGAGCGGCAGGGCGTTCGGCACTTCCGCGATGTCGCCGAGCTGTGCGACATCGAGGTCGCCCAGCGACACCGACGCCGAAGTCACCACCACCGCCACGACCATGCCCAGCGAGCCGAGGGGTGACTTCTCGAGCAGGACGATCAGTGCGATGGTCGCAGCTCCGACGGCGAGGGTCGGCCAGTGGATGCGACCCGGGTGAATCAGGAGGTCGAACGTGCGAAGGATGCGATTGGCCCCCTCGGCTTCATAGCCGGTGAAATCATCCAGTTGGCCGAGGATGATGTTCACCCCCACCGCGCTCAGGAAACCCACCATCACCGCGTTGGACACGAATCGCACCAGTGACCCGAGCTTGAGCAAGCCGGCGGCGAGCATCACCACACCTGTCAGCACCGAAAGGGTGAACACCGCCCGAGCGGGGTCGTCCGCCGAGGCGATGGCCCCGACATCGGCAACGATGATCGACATCGCGCCGGTGGCCTGTACGGCCATGAACGCACTGCTGGTGGCCAGCGCCGCGAAGGCAGTGCCCACTATGTAGCCGTGCAGCCCGTACACGGGGTTGACCCCCGCAAGGAGGCCCTGGGCGAGTCCGTCGGGCACGCTTTCCACGCCGAGCACGAGGCCGGCCAGGCCATCACGCCTCCAGGGCCGTCGACGAAGCGACGACCATGAGGGACGTCGTTGCGGGGACCGGGTGGACATCAACGCATGGTTTCAGACCACGGCCCTCTCGAGGCCGAATTCACTGCCAAGGCTTCGGTCAACCACCGAGACGGTCAACCGCGACCGATCGGGCAGCCTTGTAGTCGGGCTTGCCGGCCGGCGAGCGCACCAGTTCGTCGACCAGCACGATCTCGCGCGGCGCCTTGTAGCCCGCCACCTTTGTGCGGGCTGCCGCAATCACTTCCTCGGCATCAGGTGTGGCGCCCTCGCGCGGCTGCACCACGCCCACCACCACCTCACCCCACTTGTCGTCGGGCACCCCGACGACGATCGCATCGAATACAGCGTCATGGGTCTTGAGCGCCGCCTCGACCTCCTCGGGAAACACCTTTTCGCCACCGGTGTTGATGCACACCGACCCCCGGCCGAACATGGTGATCGACCCGTCGGCCTCGATGGTGGCCTCGTCGCCCTGGAGAACCCAGCGGCGCCCGTCCACCTCCACGAATGTCTTCGCGGTCTTCACCTCGTCGCCGTAGTAACCGAGGGGGATGTGCCCGGATCGGGCGACATGGCCACGGTTCCCCGAGCCGGGCTCGACAGGTTGCAGGTTCTCGTCGAGCACCGTGTGGTCCTCGGACATGTGAAAACGCGGCAACCCCTCCTCATCGCCGCTGTCGGCAGTGAGCCCCACACCCTGGCTGCCGGTCTCGGATGATCCGTATGCGTCGACCAGCATCGCGTTGGGGAGCAGCTCGCGGTAGCGGGCCTTGACAGCGTCGGACCAGATCGCGCCCCCGGAGGCGACCGTGAACAGCGAGGAGACATCCGGACGCGGGTCCATGGCCTCGAAAGCCTCGATGAGCGGTCGGCCCATGGCATCGCCGACGATGCCCAGGCTGAACACCGATTCCGTCTCGACCAAGCGCCACATCGCCTCGGCCTCGAATCGCCGCTGGGTGTTGAGCACGAGGCGTTGGCCCATGAACAGCCCGATCAGGGTCGACCACTGGGCGGCCCCGTGCATGAGCGGGGGCAGCACGAGCATCGATAGTGAGTCGCCGGGCACGTACTCGGCTGCCAGTTCCTCAGGAGTCGAGACCGGGTCACCACCGGGCCTGCCACCGGAGAGTGCGGCGAAGAAGATGTCCTCGTGGCGCCACACGACACCCTTGGGCATGCCGGTCGTGCCACCTGTGTAGAGGATGTAGTGGTCATCGGCGGACCGGGGAGCGAAGTCCCGCTCAGGTGATGCGGCATCGACCTCTGTGTCGTAGTCCAGCGCCCCAAGGCCCTCACACGACTCACCGGAGTCGTCGTCGACCACCAACACTGTCCCGATGCCGTCGAGGGCATCGCCAAGCGCACTGAGCACTGGGCAGAACTCCCGGTCGGCGATGAGCGCCGCCAGGTCAGAGTCGCCGAACAGGTAGGCCAGCTCGTCAGCGACGTAGCGGTAGTTGACGTTGATGGGAACGGCGCGCAGCTTGAACGCGGCGAGGAAGGCCTCGACGTGCTGGCGGCTGTTGTACATGTACAGCCCGACGTGGTCGCCCGGCCCGATCCCTCGCTGGGCCAGCACATGAGCCAACCGGTTCGCCCCCTCGTCGAGCTGGCGGTAAGTCAGCCGTTCTTCGCCGGCAACGAGTGCCTCGCTGTCGGGAATGGCATCGACCACCGACTCGAACAGGTCTGCCAGGTTGAACTCGGTCATTTCAGCCATCCTCGGGTTGCTCGTCGGACCCGCCGGCGACAAGGTCGCGGAAAGCCCCCTTGCGCCGCCAGTTATCAGTCATCGAGTCAACCAGTTCCGGGGGAGCCAGTGCGAGCGGCACCACCAAGTCCCCGTCGACTGGCCAATCGGGCAGCAGCGACCAGACTGCCTCATTCGGACGCGACCGGACGGCACGGCCGCCGGGTCGTTGATCAGGTGCCCGGAGATTCGGCCGGGGACGCGAGCACCTGAACGAGCGGTCCGCGCGAACAGCCACCGCCGATCCGATCTAGGTTGCCGGTACAGCGCACGAACGCGAGGTGACCTTCATGAGCGCCGCACACTGGACATCAGCCGACATACCCGACCAGGAGGGCCGCGTCGCCGTGGTGACCGGCGCGAACACCGGCCTCGGACTCGAGACCGCGCGCGAGCTGGCAGCACACGGAGCGACCGTGGTGCTCGCGGTGCGCAACCTCGACAAGGGAAAGTTGGCTGCTGACGACATCGGCTCGGGTGCACCCAGTGCCACCGTCGAACTGCTCCAGCTCGATCTCGCGTCGCTGGATTCCGTTCGGTCAGCCACTGAGGAGCTGGGTGAGCGTCACTCGCGAATCGACCTGCTCATCAACAACGCAGGGGTCATGTACACGCCGCGCCAGGCAACCGCCGAGGGCTTCGAGATGCAGTTCGGCACCAACCACCTAGGCCACTTCGCCTGGACCGGGTTGCTCATCGACCGACTGATCGGAGTGAAGGGTTCGCGGGTTGTCACCGTGAGCAGCGTGGGGCACCGGATCCTGTCGAAGATCGACTTCGACGACCTGAACGCGGCGCGGCGCTACAACCGCGTGTCGGCATACGGCCGATCCAAGCTGTCGAACCTGTTGTTCACCTATGAACTACAACGCCGCCTCGCGGCCGCAGATGCGGACACGGTGGCGCTGGCCGCGCACCCGGGTGGTTCTGCCACTGAGCTCGGACGCCACATGCCGGGCGGCAAACTGCTGGAGCCACTCACGAACGCCGTCGCCCAGAGCGCGGCCATGGGAGCCCTGCCCACCCTGCGGGCAGCCACCGATCCGGATGCAGGCGGTGGCCAGTACTACGGCCCGAACGGCCCGTTCGAATCACGCGGCTATCCGGTGATCGTGCAGTCCAGCAGCGCCTCACACGACGTGGGCATCCAGCAGCGCCTGTGGTCCGCCTCCGAGGAACTCACTGGAGTGCAGTTTCCGGTCTAGGCCACGGGCGTGCTGTGCGGCAGATCGAGGCCGGGGGATCTCCGAGGGCCGCCACCGCGACCGTTCGTTCACCTACCGGCCGCGGGCGATGTCGCCCAGCGATGTAGCCGCCAGGTCGGCGAGCAGATGCTCGCGCGCCCTGGCCCAGGCATCGTGCAACGCGCACGGTCGGTCGGCACCACACCTGCGATCCGCCAGAACGCAGCGGGTCGCGTCCGTCTCCCCCTCCACCGCCTCAACGATGTCCAGCACCGACAGGTCCGAGACGCCGACCACCGCGGTGTAGCCACCCCTCGGGCCGGGTTCGGAGCGCACCCATCCCCGGTCCACCAGCGGTGTGAGCGCCTGGGCCAGGAATCCCGCCGATGCGTCCAATGCCTCGGCGAGGTCCGCTGCCTTCATCCGCTTCCCACCATCGGCAAGCAGGAGCAGGGCACGGGTGGCAAGGTCGGTGCGGCGCGTGACTTCGAGTCTCATGGGCAAGGACTCAGGGTTCGACTGGTTCTGTGGGCTGGTTGGCAAAGCGCTCGATCGGCTCTGCGTTCTGGCTGATGCCACAGGAGTACCCGAACGCGTCGTGGGCTTCGAGGTCGGTCAGCTCGAATTTGTCGCGATAGCCGATCTCGCTGGAGGTGAGCTCGATGTCGCCCACCTTCCCGTCGTAGGGGTCGGGGTCGACGCGCCCGAGGCGATCCTCGACGGTGACCGGGGTGGACCCAGCGGTGGACGATCCCACGGTCTCGGCGGGCCCTTCTCCGCCACACGCACCCATGACCGCCACCGATGCGATGACCACAACCATCGACACCGATCGACACCTCATAATCCCCTAGTCTACCACTATTGGATTCTGACCCAGCGGTCGCGTACCTGGCCACCGGCCCACAACGACCCCGCCCGCAAGGGGCATCGGCAGGACACGGGACCGCCCACTACCGTCGTAGCGCCGGCCGGACCGGCAATGACCCAACCATCCGAGACCTCCACACTCCGGGGCCGTTCCCTTGTTCGAGTCGTCTTCCGCACTGACCTCTGATGCCGAGCTCGAAGCCGTTGTGGGAGCGCGTCCCGGCGCAATCATGCTCAAGTCGATCCGATTCCTCGACGAGCACTGCGCCCAGTTCCTTGCGTGCTCCCCATTCGCGGTGATCGGCACGACGACCGGCGACGGTGCGCTCCAGACGATCCCGGTCGGTGGTGAGCCCGGGCTGGCAATTCCCCGATCCGACACGCTGCTGGAGCTCGAAGACGTGTCGGGCGAGGGCCTGATCGACGGTGCTCCGGCAGGCCTCATTGCGCTGGTACCCGGCTACGGCGAGACGCTGCGGATCAACGGCCGGCTCCGGGTCAGCGACGGCATCCTCGCCCTCGAAGTGCAAGAAGCCCTTCTGCATTGCGCAAAGGCGATCATGCGATCCGGATTGTGGACAGCACCGCAGACCCCGCAGCCGGCCCACGACGAGGCGATGCCGGCATTCGCGGAGTTCGTCGCCGGCGCCCCGTTCGCCTTGCTCGTCTCGACCGATGCCGATGGCCACATGGACGTGAGCCCCAGGGGTGACCCCCCGGGGCTGATCCGCACACTCGACGACTCAACGATCGCCATCGCGGACCGACCCGGGAATCGTCGAACCGACACCCTCCACAACCTGATGGGCGACCCGCGCATTGCTCTGCTCACGATGACGCCGGCAAGCCGCTACGTCGCCGAGATCCGCGGAACAGCCCGGGTGGGCACCGACAACGCCCTGCTCCAGTCGATGCGCCTTCGCAACCGGACTCCGAAGGCCGCTGTCGTGATCGACATCGAACACGCGGAGCTTCGAGACGCGCCGGCCCTGACCAATGCTCATCTCTGGGACCCCAGTCGGCACGTCGCTGACGGCACGCTCCCCAGCGCAGCCGCCATCTGGGCCGACCACGTTCGGCGCAACACTGACTCGACGACCAGAGCCAAGGTGGCGCGACGGCTCGTGAACAAGACGGCGCTCGCAGCCGGCCTCGCCTACGACTACCGAGCCAACCTCTGAACACCCGACCGCGCGGGCGTTCAGCGACCAACCAACGAGCGAACTCGGGCAGTGCGGCATCTGTGCGAGGCTTTCGCATGAGCACGGGTCGGGTTCTTGCGGCACTGGCAACCGTGCTGCTCGTAGTGCTCTACGCGTCCGGCTCCGGATGGTTGGTGAGTACAGGGGACTCGTGGTACCGGAGCCTCGAAGCCCCGCCGTGGCAGCCGCCCGACGCAGTGTTCGGCCTGATCTGGCCCTACAACTTCGTGGTGCTGATCGCGGCCGGCCTGGCGGTCGCGGCACATGGCACGCCCAATATCCGCGTCCTGTGGGTCGCCTGCCTCGCGGCGAGCATCACCGCCGCGCTGGCGTGGGCGTGGCTGTTCTACGAGAAGCACGAACTGCCCGCGGCAGCGATCGCGCTCAGTGTTGCCGCCGTCGCAACTGCACCGATCGTGTTCGCCGCGTTCCGGACCCGCACGTGGGCGGGCATCGTCCTCGTGCCGTACCAGGTGTGGGTTGCCCTGGCGGCATCCCTCTCGTTCGGGTACGCCCGCCTCAACTGATCGCTCCGCGATGGTCCGGCCGGACTAGTTTCCCGGGCTAACCGGGGGCATCCGGGATGGAGGGGCTGATCCCGGCCATCGCACAAACGGTGTCCCACAGCCGGGCACGCCGCTCTACAGTGTCGGCTTCCCTGGTCGACCGCAGCCGGTGGGTGCGTCGCACCCTACGGTCGAGCCAGAACAGGCCGCTCGAGTCGAGTGCAGCACTGTCGGCTGCGAGCCATACCAGTGTGTCCGCCCCCTCTTGCGGTGTGCGCAACAGGGGGCCCATGACCTTGCCGAAGGTGGGCAGCGCCGCGTCCACCCCGGGCGTGTCGGCCCAGCCCGGGTGCAGCGCGTGGAAGTGGATGCCCTGGTCTCCGAACTTCTCGGCCCAGAGCTCGTTGAGAGTGACCTGGGCCCGTTTGGCCAGCGAGTACTGCTTCGCGCCGCTGTACTCGCCGGGGCGCATCTGCAGGCCCTCGACGGTGAGACTGCTCGCGTACATCCCACCCGACGACATCGTCAGCACGCGGGATGGAGCCGATGCTGCCAGTTGACCGAGCAGCAGCCCTGTGAGCAGGAAGGGTCCGACGACCTGGGAGGCCACCGTGGCCTCGGTTCCATCGGGAGCCTCCTGTCGTTCGCCTGACAGGGCACCGGCGTTGTGGATCAGCACGTCGAGGCGGTCGTGATCCCCTACGAACCGCTCGGCAAGTGCCCGGACCTGCATGAGGTCACCCATGTCGGCGGGAATCTGGGTGATGCGGTCGTTGCCCGTGTCATGGCCGAGTTGCGCGACCGCGGCCGCATTGCGCTCCTCGCTGCGGCCGACCACCACAAGGTCGGCCCCACACCGCGCCAGCTGTGTTGCCGCAGCGAGGCCGAGACCCGAGGTCGCACCCGTCAACAGGACGACCCGGCCGGTCAGGTCGTAGTCGTCGAGGTCCTTCCAGCTTCCGAGGCCTCGGCGGGCAGCGAAGCCGATCCGCGTGAAGCTCGGCACGATCGGTGCCTCGAGCACGGCGTCGAGCACGTCGATTGGTGTCACGGGTCTGCGATGCCTGTGCGGTGGCCGATCGGTGCCGAGGCGGCGTTGGCATCCACAACCAGTTTGTCGGCTCTGTCCTCGCTCACCCGGCGAAGGCTACGACGCGCATGCCTGCGCCGCGGTTCATCATCCGACTGGTGTCGTCTCGACAACGGCTGTCGGCGTAACAGGACTCGAACCTGTGACCTCTGCTGTGCGAAGGCGATTGGCCGGGCGGCCGGAACCAGCCGAAACCGCCATTCGCCCAGGGATGCCAACGATCGGAGCCACGAGGAGTGATGGTCGTTTTTGGCCGTCCTCTACCCTCTGACGGGACAGAGACTGGACGGGCCGGCCGGCACGACTGAGCGTCAGGGCCGGGGCACAGCGGTGGATTCCATCAGGAACGCAGCTCAGTTGTCGCCGTCACCGCAGTCGTCGTTGCTGGGCTTCTGGGGCCAGACGCAGAGGTCGGCGAAGGTCTGCCCACCGGGACCACCGGCGGACAACACGAGGTAGCGGTCACCGTTGGTCGCGGTCAGACCCGCACCCCCTCCGTACTCGGAGCCTCCGCCACCGCTGCCGCTGACCGACCAGCCGGCGCCCGACAGCTGCGACTCGTAGCCCGACACGAAGTCAGTCGCGGATTGCGAGGCGGTGTAGTACACGTGCTCGCCTCCTTCGGAGATCGAGTCGCTGCTCTCCTGGGTGGCCCCGGTGGGGGCCGGAACGCCGTCCATCAGGCCCGAGCCGCCCGAGGCAGCCGTCGTGCTCGGCGCTGCCGTCGTCGACGGAGCGTCGGTGGTCGTCGAGTCCGTGGTCGTGGTGGTGTCATCCGAGGAGCTGCCGTCTCCCGATGCGCTGTCGTCGCCTGATGATCCGCACCCTGCAGCGAGAAGCGCCAGGATTGCTGCAACGGCTGCAACCCCCAGGCGAAGGGAGGCGCCTCCGCCGTGCAACGGGGCACGGGTTCGGGAAGCTCGAATCGGTGCGAACAGATGCTTGTCCATGGCCCTAGCCGTCGGCACGTCGATGCGAGAATTGAGGGCTCTGGTCGACCCCACCCACCCCCGGCACCGTACTTGGGCACCGGCCTCCGACACGCAGCAGCCTGCGGCCGAGAGCTCAGCGGCCGGGCGCATCCGCACGCTCGCCGGTGCTTTCGCCGCGCCCCTGCGGAAACTGGCATCTGCAGTAGTGGGCGTAACAGGACTCGAACCTGTGACCTCTGCCGTGTGAAGGCAGCGCTCTAGCCATCTGAGCCATACGCCCGTGAGGGGTCGACTCTAACAGCCGTGCCATCACGCTTCGAAGCCACGGGATCCACGCGCAGGCTGGCTCACCCCCCGAGAGGGATCGGGATGCAGAAGAACTCTGTGCCGACCTGCACGTAGCGGGTGGTGAGGGGGCAGTCGAGTGCCGCCTCCACGCGAGCGACCACTTCGCCGTCGTTGGGAAGCGCGCAGTCGACCAGGTAGCCGCTGCTCTGTTCCTCGAGCACGACGCACGCGCCCAGCGGCTCGGGAATCACGTCGGTCGTGTCGCCACCGCCGCCTGAGATGAATGCCGTGGCCACGAACAGCCCCACGAGCACCACGATGCCGGCGATCACAGGGCCCCTGCGCAGCAGGAAGAGGGTGCCCGGGCTGACCGCCTGCCCGTGCTCCTCGGCGGTGCGGGCGCCCCGCTCCGGTGCAAACGTCTGCTTCGGCGTGCCGCCGGGCTGCTTCCAGTACGCGCCGCGGCCGGGCGCCGACGTGCCAGGACGGGCCCCGGTTCCCCTTGGCCGGGTTCCTCCGGCCCGGGGGCTGGCCGGGCGCTGCTGGGCCGCCGAAGCGGAGCGGCTCGCGCCGGACGGGTTCGGCTTCTTGCGGGTGAAGTCGTAATTGGCCCGCCGCACGGGGTCGCGCAGCGTGTGCCATGCCTCGTTGATCTCGCGCATGCGCCGTTCTGCGAGCTTCTGCTCCGCCTGGGTCGCCTCCACATGGCGGTCCGGGTGCAGTGCCCTCACGAGCGTGCGGTGGGCGCGGCGGATCTCATCGGTGTCGGCACCTGGTGCCACACCGAGCACGCGGTAGAGATCTAGGTCGTCAGCCACTGCTGCCAAGGGTAGGTGCCCGTCGCCCCCCGGACCCCGGCGGGAACGAGTCTGACAGGCGGACACCCTCGGGTCTACGCTGGCTCCGTGGCATTGTTTCGATCCACGAAAGATTCGTCTAACGAACTTTCTGGCACCGTGAACGCGGGGGCTCCTCCGCCCGCCGGGCGCGCGCCGGGCTCGATGGCCGCTGCCCTGTCACACAAGCCCTTCCGTCGGGTGTTCGCCGGCACGATGTCGTCCAACATCGGCACGTGGATGCAGAACGTCATCCTCATCGCCCTCGCATATGACCTGACCGGCGGCGCGACCTTCATCGGCATCATCACCTTCGCCCAGCTCGGCCCGATGCTCTTCCTCTCCCCCATCGGAGGCGCCATCGCCGACCGGGTCAACCGCCGGGTGCTGATGGTGGGCATTGCGAGCGTGCAGGCAGTGCTCTCCCTGCTCCTGGCGCTGGTGGCCACCCAGCCTGACCCCAACAGGGCCGTACTGGTCGGCATCGTGTTCGGCATCGGCATCGCATCGTCGATCAACGCACCGGCCGCCAACGCCATCCTTCCGACCCTCGTAGGGCGAGAGGACCTCCGCGGGGCGGTGGCGCTCAGCTCGGCCTCGATGAACGCCAGTCGCGTGGTCGGCCCGATCCTCGGCGGCGCCGTGGCAGCCCTTGGCGGCGCATCGACTGTGTTCGTGGTCAACGCCGCCACATACGGCTTCGTGATCCTCGCCCTCATGACCGCCCATGCAGACTTCTCGCCCAAGGGCGCACCGGGCGAGTCCCCGCTCAAACAACTCGCCGGCGGCTTTCGCGAGGCACGCCGCGACAAGGTCATCGGCAGGGTGCTCATCACCATTGCCGTCTACTCGGTGTTCTGTCTCGTGTTCATCTACCAGATGCCCAAGATCGCAGCCGAACAGTTCGACCTCGAGGGTTGGCGGTACACGATTATGTTCTCCACCTTCGGGCTCGGCGCCTTCACGGGAGCGCTGTCGATGGGCTCATGGCTGTCCCGCTACGAACGGCCCCGCATCGTGCGGGTGGGCCTGGGCGTGTTCGCCCTGGCGCTGGCCGCCTTCACGATGTCAGCCACACCGCTGACCGGATTCCCCTCGGTGTTCCTGGCCGGAGCCAGCTACTTCGTGATCGTCACAGCGCTCATCACGATCCTGCAACTGCGCGTGCACGACGACGTGCGCGGCAGGGTCATGGGCCTGTGGATGATGGCCTGGGCGGGACTGGTCCCGGTCGGCGGGCTGATCGGCGGAGTCGTGATCGACTCGGTCGGCATGACGGCCGTGTTGCTCGCCGGGGCGGCAATGGCAGTCGTGCTGGCCGCCGTGGTCGACCTGCGCGAGCCCGACGCCCAGGCCACAGAGGTCGTCGGCGTCGCGCCGAGCACCTGAATCGAGCGAAGCACGACTCAGGGGAGACGCCGCATGAGCCGATGCGTCGCGCACCGGATGGACCCACGGCCCTTCGTGTGGTTACCGAACGGGACCCTGCGCACACCGATCAGCGTCGTTCCAGCTCAGCGACCGGGTGGGTCATTGTCGCCTCGTGGCGGCAATGGTGCGAGACCTGGAACCACCATCGCGAGCGCACCGCGCAGGGTGCCTCGCACGATGTCCAGGAAGTCAAAGGAGTCCCGCCAGAGCACGATCTTGCCGTCGACCACGTCAAAGCGGCCCCACACCCAGAACTGGGCGCGCAGCGGACCGGCGACCAGCACGTCGGTGCGCTCGGTCAGCACGGTCTTGCCGTCGGCTGAGATCGAGTGCATGTACACCTCGAAGTCCGAGGACGGTCGGTCGAGCAGGGCGAACACCTTGTCCATCTGCTCGCGGCCGCGCACTGCCGGCAGCCCCACGTTCACATAGAGGATGTCGTCATCGACCAGCGCCCTCGCCGTGTCGACGTCGTGGTCCGCCAGGGCGGCAAGGAACGCCTCGACGACCGCCTGAGGCTCGTTCGGCAGAGTCGACCGGTCAGCAGCGGTCGGTTGCAGTCCTATTGGCATCGCCGGATCATACGTTCCGGTCAGTGGACCCGGGAACCGCCCGCAACCGCCCGCGGATCTCAGTCGCCGTCAGGGGTCTCGAACAGGTCCCGGCGGGGATCGTCCACGAAGACCGGCGGGCGGCCCGAGTCGAAAGCGCGGATTGCCTCCGGGAGGTTGTCGGTGAAGCCGGCCATCAACTGGCTGCGATCCTCGAGGTCGATGGCGGCACGAAGACTGTTGACCTCGAGTTCGGAGCGCAGTGTCTGTTTAGTCAACTCGAGGCCGAAGTGCGAGTACTTCGCCATCGGCTCCGCCATCGAGCGGGCTTCGTCGAGCAACTCGTCGTCGGGCACGACCCGCGACACCAGACCCATCGCCATTGCCTCGGCGGCATCCACCTCCCGGCCCGTCAGCAGCAGGTCGTTGGCGTTGGCTCCTCCGATCAGGCGCGGCAGCAGCCAGCCGGCACCCATCTCCACCGAGGAGAGGCCATTCACGATCCCCGTGGCGTTGAATTCGGCGGACTCCGACGCGATCCGCAGGTCACAACCCAGCGCCAGGCACATGCCGCCGCCGAAGGCGACCCCATTCACCGCGGCGATCAAAGGCTGGGGGATCTCGCGCATCCTCAACACGAGGCCGGAGTACATGCGCATCGACCGCGTCGAGATCCTGTGCACGCTCAGGCCATCCACATTGGGGATCACCCCGTAGTCCTTGAGGTCGAGTCCGGAGGAGAAGGCCCTGCCCTCGCCGGTGAGGATTACCACGCGGCACTCGTTGTCGCGACCCACCTCTGCGAGCACCTCGTCGAGCTCCACCGCCAGGTCGATGGACATCGCATTCAGGCGGTCGGGCCTGTTGAGACGCACCACCCGGATTGCCGATCCCGGCTCGTCGACTTCGACCATTGCCATGAGTCCCCCTCGTGTCCGACTTTGGCACAACGGGCCCGTGTCGCTGGAGGGGCCCGCCGCGCCGTACCGTAGCTGCATGCCCGATGACAGCCCGCAGCCGAGCCACCCGGGCGCGGGCGCCTTCCTGTTGCGCGTCAGCGGAGCGGACCGGCCGGGCATCACCGCAGATCTGATGACCCTGCTCGAACTCGCGGGCTCGACGGTGCAGGACGTGGAGCAGGTGCTCGTACGAGGTCACCTCACCTTGGCGGTGGCGATTGACGCCCCCGCCGAAGGCCCCGACCGGATCCGGGACCTGCTCGAACACCTGGGATCGGAGCGCGACCTCACGGTGAGCCTCGAACCGGTGCCGCCCCCGACCGGCCATGCCGCCTCACTGGACGCGGTCACAGTGCTCGGTCACGAACTGGAGACCGAGCTGTCACCCAGCGAACTGGGTGCGATCGCGGGAGCGGTGGTCGCCGCGGGCGCCAACATCGAGCGCATCGTGCGCCTCGCCCGCTACCCGGTGTACGCATACGAATTCCTGGTGCGTGACGCCGACCGCACGGAGCTGCAGCGAGTGCTTGCACAGGCATCGGCCACGCACGGCCTCGACGTGGCGGTGCAGCCGGCAGGACTCGAACGGCGCGCCAAGCGACTCGTGGTGCTCGATGTCGACTCCACCCTCATCCAGGACGAGGTCATCGAACTGATCGCCGAAGAAGCCGGCTGCCACCAACAGGTGAGGGCCGTGACCGAGGAGGCCATGGCCGGCAACCTCGACTTCGAAGGGGCACTGCGCGAACGGGTCCGGCTCCTCGCCGGGCTGGAGGTCGAGGCACTCGAGCGCGCACGCAAGCGGATGCGACTCACGCCCGGGGCACGCACCTTCATTCGCACGCTCAAACGGCTGGGCTACACGGTCGGGATCGTGTCGGGCGGCTTCACGCACTTCACCGACCACCTCAAGGCCGATCTCGACCTCGACCATGCCGTTGCCAACGAGCTGGGTATCTCGAGCGGCAAGCTGACCGGCGAAGTAGAGGGCAAGGTCGTCGACCGGGCCCACAAGGCCGAGATGCTCGCCGAGTTCGCCAGGCGCGAGGGGATCCCGCTGTCACAGACCGTTGCTGTGGGCGACGGCGCCAACGACCTCGACATGCTTGCGACGGCCGGCCTCGGGGTGGCCTTCAACGCCAAGCCGGTCGTGCAGCAGGCAGCAGACACCACGGTCAACGTGCCGTTCCTCGACGCGGTGCTGTTCGTGCTCGGAATCAACCGCTCCGAGGTCGAAGACCTGCCCGGTAGCTGAAGCCCGCTGTCAGGCCGGGATGTCGACCGGCCCGACGAGCGAGCGCGCCGACGGGCCGCCGAATACGTCGGCTGACACCCGGCGGACATCATCGACGGTCACCGCTTCGATGCGTTCGAGGTGCTCTTGCACGGGCAGGACCTCGCCACGCATCACCTCACCCACGCCGAGGCGCGTCATGCGCGCCACAGGGCTCTCGAGGCCCATCAGCATCGAACCGCGCATGGCACCCTTGGCGCGCGCCAGGGCTTCCCTGTCGATGCCATGCTCCGCCAGGTCGGTGGTGATGCCCTCGATCACCTCGAGCAGCCTCGGAGCCTGTTCGGCCAACGTGGCGCAGTGCACGGTGAGCGCCCCGGCGTCGACATGCTGGGCGACTTCGGAGCCGATCGAGTACGTGAGCCCGCGACTCTCGCGCGCTTCCTGGAACAGCAGGCTGGAAGGGCCACCACCGAACACGTGGTTGAGCAGGGAAAGCGCGTAGCGGTCGTCACTTTGCACCGAAGGAGCGCGCCAGCCGATGCCAAGGTGTGCCAGTTCGGTCGGCCGCTCGTGGAATGCCCGGCTGACCACTTCACACTCGGGAGCCTGTCGCTCGGGCCTGGTGCCCGCCTTCTTGGCAGAGAACCGCGACGCAACCTCCTCGACCAGCAGGTCGTGGTCGATCGGGCCGGCGGCCGCAATGACCAGGTTGGCCGGCAAGTACCACGACTCGAAGAAGCCCCTGATGTCGTCACTCGAGATGCCCCTGATCGACTCGCCGGTTCCCAGGGTCTCCCGTCCGAGGGGGTGGCCGGGGAACAGCGACTCGAACAGGGTCACCGATGCGAGGTCGTCAGGGTCTTGCTGGGCCGCTGCCAGCTCGTCGAGGATCACGTGGCGCTCTGCATCGACTTCGCGGCTGGCGAGCAGCGGTTTGTCAAGCACATCGAGGAGGAGATCCACCGCTACGTGCGCGTCGTGCACCGGCACATTGGTGTAGAACGCCGTGTGCTCGCTCGCGGTGAAGGCATTCATCTCAGCGCCGATCGCGTCGATCGCCACAGCTATCGAGCGGGCGTCACGATCCGCCGTGCCCTTGAACAGCAGGTGTTCGAGGAAGTGCGACGCTCCGGACAGCTGCTCGGATTCGTCACGCGAGCCGACAGACACCCACGCGGCGACCGACAACATCGCCCTGTCGGGCTGTTCGTCGGTCACCACGCGCAGCCCGTTGTCGAGCAACGTGCGTCGGACGCGGTCGGTCGGTGCGCTCATAGCTCACCGACCAACCGGTCCGCGCAGGTCATCGTCGTCCGCGACCCCTGCCACCACGGCCACCACCGCGCCCGCCGGAGCGGGCGGATGACGGACCGAGGTCACCGTGCTTCTCGGCGAGCGTCTCGTCGTAGTTGGACGAGAAGCTTGCCTCGCGGCGGCGACCACCGGAGCCGTTGCCGCCACCGTTGGCGCCCTGTGAGGAGCTGCCACGGCCGGAGTCGTCGTTGCTGGAATCAGAGCCCTCGGCGTCACCGTCGGACTGGGCGGCGGCGCCGCCCTCAGTCGCTTTTGGGTCTGCGTCCGATGTGGGGGTCAGCGAGATCTTGCCGTTGGGGTCGATGTCGTCGACCTTCACCTCGATCTCATCGCCGAGAGCGAGCACATCCTCGACCTTGTTGATCCGCTTGCCGCCTCCGAGCTTGGAGATGTGCACCAGGCCGTCACGGCCCGGGAGGATGTTGACGAAGGCACCGAACTTGGTGATGTTGACCACCCGTCCGGCATAGGTCTCGCCCACGTCGGCCGTCGGCGGATCGAGGATCAGCTTGATCTGGCGCTCGGCCTCGTTGACCGCACCCATGTCGACCGCAGCGATGGCCACGACGCCGACCAGACCATCGTCGTCGACGCTGATGTCGGCGCCGGTTTCGCCCTGGATCGAGTTGATGACCTTGCCCTTCGGGCCGATGACCTCACCGATCTTGTCGGCGGGGATCTCGAAGCTGATGATCTTCGGGGCGGTCTCGGCGAGTTCCTCACGGGGACCCTCGAGCGCACCGGCCATCACGTCCAGGATCTGCAGGCGTGCGTCCTTGGCCTGGTTGAGCGCCGCTGCGAGAACATCGGCGGGGATGCCGTCGATCTTGGTGTCGAGCTGCAGTGCCGTGACGAAGTCACGCGTGCCGGCGACCTTGAAGTCCATGTCGCCGAAGGCATCCTCGGCGCCGAGGATGTCGGTGAGCGTCGTGTACTTGCCATCGGCGTAGACGAGGCCCATCGCGATGCCTGCCACCGGAGCCTTGATCGGCACACCGGCGTCCATCAGCGAGAGGCTGGAGGAGCAGACCGACGCCATCGAGGTGGAGCCGTTGGAGCTCAATACCTCGGAGACGAGGCGGACCGTGTAGGGGAACTCCTCGAGGGAGGGAACCACGGGGAACACCGCACGCTCGGCGAGCGCACCGTGGCCGATCTCGCGGCGCTTGGGGCCGCGCATGAAGCCCGGCTCGCCGGTGGAGAAGGGCGGGAAGTTGTAGTGATGCAGGTAACGCTTCTTGGTCTGCGGATCGATGCCGTCGACCATCTGGTCCATCTTCTGCATGCCGAGCGTGCAGAAGTTGAGCACCTGGGTCTCACCACGCTGGAACAGGCCGGTGCCGTGTGCGGTGGGGATGACGCCGACCTCGGCGGACAGGGCCCTGATGTCGGCCGGGCCACGGCCATCGATGCGCACGCCATCGTTGACGATGCGGCTGCGCACAGTCGCCTTCGTGAGGGACCGAACAGCTGCCTTGACCTGCTTGGTCGTGGCCTCCTCGTCACGCTCGTCGGTGACCAGGCCGCTCACCACCGAATCGACGACTTCGGCCTTGAGTGTGTCCTCGGCCTCGGAGCGCTCCGCCTTGTCGGCGATCGACTGCACGTCGACCATCTTCGAGCCCGCTGCCGACTCGACCGCGGCGAACACATCGTCGTCGTAGTCGGTCGAAACGCTGTAGGGAATGGCCTCGATCTGGCCGTACTCGGCCTCATAGGCGGACACGAGGTCCTTCTGGAGGGCGATCGCAGCCTTGATGTACTGCTTGCTCTCCTCGAGCGACGTGGCCAGGGCCTCTTCGTCGACCTTGGGAGCGCCCTCTTCGAAGTAGCTCCAAGACTTCTCGGTGCCACCGGCTTCGACCATCATCACGGCGACATCGCCGTTGTCGAGCTCGCGACCTGCGACGACGATCTCGAAGGTCGCAGCCTCGCTCTCCTGGTAGGTCGGGTGTGCCAGCCACTCACCATCGGTTGTGTACGCGAGGCGAACGGCACCGATCGGCCCGTCGAACGCAATGCCCGAGAGCATGAGCGCTGCAGATGCACCGTTGATCGAGGCGACGTCGTAGGGGTTCTCCTGGTCGGCGCCCATGACGGTGCCCACCACGTGGACCTCGTTGCGGAAGCCCTCGGGGAACGAGGGGCGAAGCGGACGGTCGATGAGGCGGCAGGTGAGGATCGCTGCCTCACCGGCGCGAGCCTCACGTCGGAAGAACGAGCCGGGGATCTTGCCCGCGGCGTACATGCGCTCCTCGATGTCGACGGTGAGCGGGAAGAAGTCGGCACCCGGACGAGGGGCACGCGCCGCTGTCGCGGTCACGAGCACCCGGGTCTCGCCGAGCCCGACCATCACGGATCCGTCGGCGAGACCGGCGTACTTGCC
Organism: Actinomycetes bacterium; assembly: GCA_024222295.1. Classification (NCBI taxonomy): domain Bacteria; kingdom Bacillati; phylum Actinomycetota; class Actinomycetes; species Actinomycetes bacterium. The sequence goes on along the minus strand of JAAEPF010000002.1, from coordinate 447,020 downwards.
CGCCTCGAGGGTTAGCTTCTTGAATTCGTCGCCGGCTATGTCAGCCTCGACGCGGATGGGTTCGGCCATGATTGGCCCTCCTTGGGTCCCCTTTGGACCCTTCATGCGGCGGGCCAGTTGCCAGTGGTCGACCCCCGGGGAAAGCGCCTTTGCTCCCGTGCGACCCACTCCTGTGGAACCAGGGTGGCTACGGGCGGGGGCGGCCCGGACGTCGGCAACCGGTAACTGACCGGCTAGCCGCGGTTTTCGTTCTACTTAGAGTAGTCGATGACGCGCGGATACGCGAACGAACCGGCGCACCCCTCTCAGGGAACTGCCGGTTCGGTGTCGCTGCGGTGCTGGGCGGCCGTCGGTCCGAGCCCGTCAGCGGCGCAGGCCGAGCTCGGCGATGAGTTCGCGGTAGCGCTCCACGTCGTTGTCGCGCAGATAGTCGAGGAAACGGCGGCGCTTGCCCACGAGCATCAGCAGACCGCGGCGGCTGTGATGGTCCTTCTTGTGGGCCTTGAGGTGCTCGGTGAGGTGCTCGATGCGATCGGTGAGCAGTGCGATCTGGACCTCGGTGGATCCCGTGTCGGCGTCGCTCTTGCCGTACTTCGAGATCGTCGACTGCTTGTCGGCCAGGTTTGTGGCCTTGCGGTTGGTCATTGGTTCTCCTGGGTGTAGGACCCGGCCCCAATGGGCGTCGAAACGCACCATCGGAGCTGCCCGGCCGTTTGTCGGGCGTACCAATTGTACTCCCGCACACCTCTGCGGACCAGATCTGGATCCCTCAGGAATCACCCGGTTGTTCGAAGGTCCACGAATACCGTGGCTTGCGGTGCCGACCCACGACCTTGCGGGTCGGATCCTCCGCCACGAGGTCGAAAACCCTCGCGTCGCTCGCGTAGCAGACCTTCTCCACGTCCGCGAGGTCGGGCTTGCGCTTGCGGAGCCCGGCCGCGCGTAGCCCCTTGCGAATGCCGTCGCCGAGCGGGCCAGCCAGCAGTTCCGCCATGATCGCCGGCAATGACTCCGGATCACGCAGCAGCCACGAATGGCCGCCGCGGTTGACCGTGACCAGTGTGCCGTCGGTGCGCTCGACGGTGTCGCGAGCGGTGCGGTGCGGCACGGCCAGATCCATGGAGCCATGGATCGCCACGACCGGAACGCCGTGGCGGGCCAGTTCGTCGAGGGCGTAGCGGCTGGAACGGGTGCGCAGGATCGAGCGGATCGGCCCGAGCAGGCGCCACGGGCGCGTCGCGTGACCGACCAGCGTCGGCGCGACCAGGCGCATCAGCTTCACCGCCTGACCGGGATTCGAGAAGGTGGGAGCGATGGTCACCGAGTCGGCCAGCAGGACAAGGCCGATCGCGGCCAGCAACGGTGGGTTGACACGGAACAGATAGACCATGCGGTCCCAGGTGTCGCCCACGATTGCATCGATGAAGATCACGCCCAGGGTGCGGTCGGGCCATCGCGCACCCAGCCGGGCAACGAGCTGGCCGCCCATGGAGTGTCCCGCCAGCACGAAGCGCTCGATGCCGAGCTCGTCGATGGCACGGCCCAGCAGCTCGGCATAGTCGTTGATGTTGTGACCAGACAACGGAAGGCCCTGTGTGGCGCCATGGCCGGCTGTGTCGATCGCCACCACCCGGAAGCCCATCGCCACCAGGCGCGAGAGCGACTGGGCGTAGAGGAAGCCCTCGGCTGAGAACCCGTGCACCACCACCAGTGGCACGCCCTCGCCGGCAACGGTGACCCCCACGGTGTGGCCGTCGGACAGCAGGATCTCGTGGCGTGCGAGATGGGGCACCTCGACGGCACCTTCGGCAAGCGGCTGGTCGAGGACTGGTCCCTCGATCGGCTCAAGTACCTGAGACATCTGGCCCTTTCCGCCCCTGGACTCACACCGACTCGCCCTGAACGGTGTCAACACAAGTTACCGGCCCGAAGGGTGCATACGGAACCACTCCGCACGAAGCTACGGACAATTACCCACGGCCGCCCGCCCCCAGGGGTTCCTGCACACGCAGGGGCAGTCCCTCCCCCGCCCGTCCGCCGCCTGCTCCCCGCTGATGCGCTCCCAGCCCGGGTCAGCCCAACAGGCGCTCCGCTTCTCGGCAGTCCCGCTCCAGTTGCGCGGCCAGCGCGTCGACCGAGTCGAACTTCTCATCGGAGCGGATCCGGTTGCTGAACCGCACTGCGACCCGCTCACCGTAGAGGTCGCCCTCGAAGCCGAGTACGTGCACCTCGAGCAGCGTTGCGGCAGATTCGTCGTAGAACGTGGGGCGATGGCCCAGGTAGATCGCCGACGGAAGCACCTCGCCGCCGTCCTCGAGCACCAGGTGGCCCGCATATATGCCATCCGCGGGCATGAGCATTTCCTCGCCGATCGCCACGTTGGCGGTCGGAAAGCCGATTGTGCGGCCGCGCTTGTCGCCCTGCACCACCGGGCCGCGCATCTCGTGTGGCCGGCCCAGCATGCGCTCTGCGTCGTCCAGGCGGCCGTCATGCAGCGCCCGGCGGATCGCGGTGGAGCTCACCTGTGCATCGTCGCGGGCTGCCTCGCCGTCAGGTCCCACCAGGTGCATGCCGGAAACCTCGAAGCCCAGATCGGCGCCCATCTCGGTGAGAAGTGCCACGTTGCCGCCGCGGCGGTGTCCGAAGTGGAAGTCCTCCCCCACCACCACTTCTGCAGCGTTGAGACACCCCACGAGCACCTCGTTGACGAACTCCTCGGCCGTTTCCTTCGCCCGCTCCTCATCGAAGGTCAACACGACGACGATGTCGAGTCCGGTCTGCTCGAGCAGCTCGAGGCGCTGATCAAGGTCCGTCAGCAGCCGCGGAGCCGAATCCGGGCGGATGACCTGGGCCGGGTGGCGGTCAAAGGTGACCAAGGCACTACGGCGACCCGCCTCGGCCGCGCGGCGGCAGACATCGGAGATCACCGCACGGTGGCCCAGGTGCACGCCGTCGTACGCGCCGATGGTCACCACCGAACCCTGCTCGGGGCGTGGGCACTGAGACGAGTCCCTGACGATCTCCACGGCCAGAACGGTACTGCCCGCGGTCAGGTAGCCAGCACTACGGCGGGCTTCGCCGTGTCGCCGCGGTGCGACTCGTACACGGCCAACAGCTCACCGTCCGCGGTACTGACGGCCCAGGGGCCGCCGCCCGACCCGCGCAAACCAAGGTCCACGCGGGCAAGGACCCGGCCGTTGCGCACCAGCGCTGCAGTGGCTTCGTCCACCTCGACGGACTCCATGACCCTGGACACCTGGGAGGTCGGCGCCAGCGGTGCGGACTCCATCGGGGCGGCCTCGTCGATCCCCCACGGGCCCACAGCCGTGCGGCGCAGCCCCGACAGGTGAGCACCTCCGCCGAGCAGGTGCCCCAGGTCTGCGGCGAGCACCCGCACATAGGTGCCCGAGGAACAATCCACGCTCGCATCCCAAACCATCGGGTCGCCGGTCGAGCGCACATCGAATCGGGCCACCGTCACGGGCCGGGGCTCCCGCTCGACCTCCTTGCCCTCGCGCGCGAGCTGGTGGAGGCGCTTTCCACCGACCTTGATCGCAGAGACCATCGGCGGCACCTGCAGGATGTCGCCGGTCAGCTCGCCAGCAGCCGTGGCCACGGCGTCCACGGTCGGCGCAGCCATGTCGTGCGCGACGGTCACCTCGCCGTCTGCATCGAGCGAGTCGGTCTCGACGCCGAGGGTGATCCGCGCCTCATAGGTCTTGGGCAGGCCACTCAGGAACCGCAAGAGCTTGGTGCCCCGGCCGACTCCCAACACGAGCACGCCAGTGGCCGACGGGTCGAGGGTGCCCGAGTGGCCGACCTTCCGGGTGCCGAAGATGCCCCGGCACTTGGCGACCACATCGTGGCTGGTCCAGCCCGCCGGCTTGTCGATGACTGCGAGGCCCGACGGCCCCGCGCCGGCGGTCACTCCGCGCCGCCCCCCGGCTCGGGCGAGTCGGTCTCGTCTGAAGCGGGAGCCTGCGCCGCGATGTCGTTGAGGATTCCCTCGATCCGCATCGCCTCACTGAGCACTTCGTCGGGACTGAAGCGGATCTGCGGTGTGCGCCGCGCCCGAACCTGGCGGTTGACGACCTGTTGGATCGGCCAGCGCACCTCGTCGAGTGCCTCGACCACCTCGTCGAGGCGGTCGTCCTCCTCAGCCGCCATGGCCGAGTAGAAGACCTCGGCGGTGTCGAGGGAACCATCGACCTTCACCGCGGTGACCGTGACCAGCTCGAGTCGCTCGTCGCCGATGCGCTCGAGTTCGGAGGCAACGATCTCGCGCACCAGCTCACCGATGCGGTCGGTGCGCTGGTAGGGCCTGGGGTTACCTCGGCGTGCCATGGGGCCGCTCAGTCGCGGGGGATTTCTTCGAGGTCGTAGGTCTCGATGATGTCGCCCTGTTTGAGATCCTGGAAGTCCGAAAGGCCGATGCCGCATTCGAATCCTGCGGCCACCTCTCGAACGTCGTCCTTGAACCTGCGAAGCGAGGAGATCTCGCCCTTCCAGATGATCGTGCCCTCGCGCAGGAACCGCACCTTGGAACCGCGTGTGATCTGGCCGTTGGTGACCATGCAGCCGGCAACGGCACCGATCTTGGGCACACGGAAGATCTCGCGCACCTCGGCCTCGCCGGTGACCTGCTCTTTGAATTCGGGCTCGAGCATGCCGAGCATCGCCGACTCGATGTCCTCGAGCAGCTTGTAGATGATCTCGTAGGTGCGGATCTCAACGTCTTCGAGGTCAGCCAGCTCACGGGCCTGGCGGCTCGGGCGCACGTTGAAGCCGAGCACCGTGGCGCTGGACGTGGCGGCCAGCTGGATGTCGGACTCGGTGATGCCACCGACACCGCGGAGCACGAAGCCGACCTTCACCTCTGGCCGCTCGAGCTTGCGGAGCGACTCCGTCAGCGCCTCGAGGGAACCCTGTGCATCAGCCTTGACCACCAGGTTGAGCATCGCCTGCTCCCCGGCCTGGATCTGGGCGAAGATGTCCTCGAGCTTGGCGCCGGAGCTCATCACCGACGCGTCGCGGGCACGACCCGCCTCACGCTTCCAGCGATCGCGGGTCTCGGCCACCGAACGGGCCTTGCGCTCATCGGGGGCCACCACGAAGGCATCGCCGGCCTCGGCGACGTCGGACAGACCGAGGACCTCGACAGGAGTTGCGGGGCCCACGGACTTCACCTGTTTGCCATGGTCGTCCACCAGGGCCCTGATGCGACCCCACGCCGGGCCGGCCACCATCGGATCGCCCACGTTGAGGGTGCCGCGTTGCACCAGCACCGTGGCAACCGGGCCGCGGCCGACGTCGAGGTGCGCCTCGAGCACCACGCCCGATGCCCGGCCTTCCGGCGTGGCACGGAGGTCTTCGACCTCGGCAACGAGAAGGAGGTTGTCGAGCAGGTCGTCGACCCCGAGGCCCTCCAGGGCGGACACCTCGACCATGATCGTCTCGCCACCCCAGGCCTCGGGCACGAGGTCCTTCTCGGAGAGCTGCTGCATCACGCGGTTCGGGTCAGCGCCTTCGCGGTCGATCTTGTTGATCGCCACCACGATCGGCACCTCGGCAGCCTTCGCGTGGGCGATGGCCTCCTCGGTCTGGGGCATCACACCGTCGTCGGCCGCCACCACGAGGATCACGATGTCGGTCGCGTCTGCGCCGCGGGCGCGCATGGCCGTGAAGGCAGCGTGGCCCGGGGTATCGATGAAGGTCAGCCTCTTGCCGTTCTTCTCCACCTGGTAGGCGCCGATGTGCTGGGTGATGCCACCGGCCTCACCGGCCACGACGTTGGCGTCTCGGATGTAGTCGAGAAGCTTGGTCTTGCCGTGGTCGACGTGGCCCATGACCGTGATCACAGGCGGGCGGTCGGGAAGATCGGAGTCATCGTCGGACTCCTCGTCCGGCACCTCGAGAACCTTGCGGAGCTCGACTTCCTGTTCCTCACCGGGGTCCACGAGGGAGATCTCGGCGCCCACATCTGCGGCGAACAGCTCGATCATGTCGTCGGTGAGCGACTGGGTCGCGGTGACCATCTCACCCTGCTGCATGAGGAACCGCACGACATCGGCCGCGGTGCGATTCAGCTTGGGTCCGAGATCCTGGGGCGAGGAGGCACGCTCGACCACCGTGGTGCCCTCGGGCACCGGCGCCTCTGCGGGCGTGTACGTGGGCACGTCCATCGGCTGGAGCTCTTCGCGGTTGCGACGTCGCCTGCCTTTGCGCCGCGGCGGGCGTGGGCCGCCACCGGGGCGACCACGGCCAGGGGGGAACCCACCCGGACGGCCGCCGGGAGGACCACCTGGGCCAGCACCGGGACCTCCGCCGGGACCACCAGCGGGACCACGCCCGGGCGGCCCACCACCGCCGGGTCGGCCACCAGTGCGGGGCGGTGCTGCCTTGCGACCACCCAGACCGGGCGGAGGCGGGATCGGCTTGCCGGACGCGGAGCGCGGAGGGCTGGGCGGCGGCGGGATCGGTTTGCCGGAATCAGAGGTGGGTGGCGGCGCGGCCTCGTCGGGCGCCTGCTTGGCAGCCGGGTCCGCCGTGGTGGCGGAAGGCTCGGCAGCTGGCTCCACAGGGTCGACCTTTGCCGCCGGCGCAGCGGGCGCTTCCGCTGGTTTCGCGGCCGGCTTGGGCACGGGTGCCGCGGCCGGAGCGGGGGCTGCAGCCACCGGGGGCTCGATCGGGGGCCGTGGCTTGCCCGTGGCGGGCTTGGAGGAAACGACCTTGTGTGAAGCCGGGGCAACCTCTGCTGGCGGCTCGTCCGCCGCAACGGGCTCCACGACATCGGGCCCTGGCGCCGCAGCCGGGGCCGGGGGTTCGGGGGCCGGGGCCTGCTCAACCGGTGCCTCAGGAGCAGGATCGGGCTCGACCGGAGCCTCGGTTGCATCGCCGGCATCCTCGGCGGGCTCGTCCGGCGCGGGCTTCTTTGCCGCCGCCTTCTTCTTGGCAGGCGCCTTCTTCTTGGCGGGTGCCTTCTTCTTCGCCGCTGCCTTCTTCTTTGCGGGAGCCTTCTTCTTGGGCTCCTCGGGCTGCTCATCGCGCGTGCGGCCCTCCCGGATGGCCTTGCGGCGCACCTGGTCGGCATAGGCCTCGTCGAGCGAGGAGGAGTGGCTCTTGACCGCATACCCCATCTCGAGGCAGAGGTCGAGGCACTCCTTGTTGGTCATGCCGAGCTCTTTGGCGAGCTCGTACACGCGCATCTTTCCCTTGGCCAAGGTCTTCTTCCCGTTGATTCGTTGGGGGGTATGCCTGGGACGCGCGTCGCGCGGCCCTTGAGCGGCAGCCCTCTATCCTCGCATGTATCGCCACGGGTTACGAACCGTGTTGGCCGTGGGCGCAACGCACCGGGGCCCTGAAACGCGGATCTGTTGTGTCAGCCGGCCGATTCGTCCTCTGAGTCGGCTGCGGTCTCGGAGTCGCCTTCGGCCTCCGCCTCGACCTCGGCGGCCACGGCCTCGCCCGCTTCCACCTCGGCTGCCACCTCGGCCTCGTCGGCCGCCTCGTCGGCCGCCACCGCTTCCTCGCCGTCGGCCACGGCATCTGCGGTGTCGGAGTCCAGAGCTTCGGCTGTCTCGTCGTCCGTGGCTTGAGCATCAGCGGAGGCCTGCGAGGCTTCCCACTGCTCGTATGTGAGCGGGGCGCTGCCATCAGCCGGCTGCCACATCTGCTCGCCGGTGTCGGGGTGGGTGACCCACTCGCCATCGGCCCACGAGTCGCCGCTGTAGGCCTCTTCGTAGGCTTCCTGTTCGGCGATGTCGGTCTCGGAACGGATGTCGATGCGCAGCCCGGCAAGGCGGCTGGCGAGGCGAGCGTTCTGGCCCTCCTTGCCGATGGCGAGGGAAAGCTGCTGGTCGGGCACGATCACGTCGGCCTGAGCGGTTTCCTCGTCGATGCGCACTTCCTTGACCCTGGCGGGCTGGAGGGCTTTCATCACGAAGTCGTCGCGGTCCTCCGAGAAGGGCACGATGTCTATCTTCTCGCCTCGCAGCTCGTTGACCACCTGGCGCACCCGGGCGCCACGGGCACCCACGCAGGCGCCGACCGGGTCGATGTTGGCGTCGTTGGACCACACGGCGATCTTGGTGCGCTGGCCGGGCTCGCGGGCGCAGGCACGCATCTCGACGACACCGTCGGCGATCTCGGGCACCTCGAGCTCGAACAGGCGCTTCACCAGGCCCGGGTGGGTGCGCGACACGACGATCTGGGGGCCCTTGATGGTCTTGCGGACCTCAACGATGTAGGCCTTCACCCTCTCGCCGGGCTCGGGGCGCTCGAAGTTGACCTGCTCGGACTGCGGCAGGAGTGCCTCCACCCGGCCGAGGTCGAGCAGCGTGTAGCGAGCATCGCTCTGCTGGATGATGCCGGTCACGATGTCGCCCTCGCGGCCTGCGTACTCCTCGTACTTGAGCTCGCGCTCGGCCTCGCGGATGCGCTGGGTCATCACCTGGCGCACCGTCTGCGCTGCGATGCGGCCGAAGTCGTCAGGGGTGACGTCCAGTTCCGGCCCCTCGGGCTCGCCATCTTCATCGAGCTCCTGGGCGAACACCCGCATCTCACCGGTCTCGGTGTCGATGTTGACCCACGAGAACTCGTAGGCCTCGGGCTGCTTCTTGTAGGCAGCCTCGAGTGCCTCCGCGAGTGCTGCGAACAGCGTGTCCACGGAGATGCCGCGGTCAGCGGCAAGGGCGGTCAGGGCCTCCATCATCTCGGGATTCATTGGGTTTCCTCACTGGATTCTGTTGTTGATTCAGTTGTTGATTCAGTTGTGGTCACCCCGGCCTTGGCGGGGCGTGCTGCCTTGTTGGACCTGGCAGGCTTCTTCGGCTTGCCGGACCGGGCCGACTTGCCGGAGGACTTGTTGGACTTGCCCCGCGTGTCGGGTCCACCCGGACCCCACTCGAACACGGTGCGTGCGCTCGAGATGTCGTCGATCGAGACTTCCCGCTCCTCACCGCCTGACACGATCCTCACCGTGTTGCCATCGATGCCAGCCAGCTCGCCATCTGCACGACGTTCACCGTCGACGCCCGGCATCAGCTTCACCTTGACCCGCTCGCCGACCGCGGCTGCAAAGTGCTCCGGCCGACGCAGCGGCCGCTCGAGTCCGGGGCTCGACACCTCGAGGGTGTACGAGCCGGCGACCGGCTCGGCATCATCGAGCGCAGCGGAGATCTCGCGGGTGGCCTGGGTGAGTGTGTCGAGGTCGACGCCACCGTCGGCGTCGAGCAGGATGCGCAGTGTGCCGCCGGGCTGGTCGATGTCGTAGACGGTCAGGCCCAGGCGGCTAGCCACGGGGCCGACCACGCTGGAGACACGGTCGGTGGTTGCGCTCAACTGTGCCTCCTTCGTCGTGGTGGGCGGGTGCTCTTCGGTACCTGTGCGGATCCAAGCAAAAGGCGTGGGCAACGCCCACGCCCCCCGGAACCCGGAATTCGCCAGTATAGGACCGAAGGTGGCCTGCGGTCAGGCCGCAAGCGACGACAATCCGGGAGCCGGGTGCCGCGGGCTGCCGTACCGCCTCAGTAGGCCCGGGCCACGAGCGCGGTCACTCCGCTCGCGTCCTGGGACTCGGGCACCTCGCCGTCGGGCCCCTGCAGGCACCTGACCGTGATGGCCTGGCGGGCCAGCTCCTCCTCGCCGGCCTCTCCCAGGTCTGCCCAGGGGATTCGCGCGAAACCCGTTTCGGCCACCTCGAGCGCCTCGGCGACCGTGGACACCGGGTGCGTGTTGTCGTCGCGGAAGCTGGTGGCCTCCGCGAGCATGGCCGACTGCATCTCCTGGAGCAGGTCCGGAATCGTGCCGGCCACACCGGTCAGGCCATGGGTGACCTTCTCGGTGCCATCGCGGCGGGCGACCACCACATTGCCCTCCGCGAGGTCGCGGGGACCCAACTCGATGCGCAGCGGCACCCCCTTGAGTTCCCATTCCGTGGCTCGGCGACCAAACGCGGTGTCGGTCCGCGCGTCGAGGGATGCCCGCACACCGGTTGCCTGGAGTTCGCCCACCAGGGTTTCGGCCGCCCGGGAGACCGAGTGGTCGTCGTCGTCACGCACCACCAGCACCACTGCCTGGCGCGCCGCAAGCCTGGGCGGCACCCGCAGGCCGGCATCGTCGCCATGACCCATGATCAACCCGCCGATCATCCGCGTGGTCGTGCCCCACGAGGTGGTCCAGCACGTTTGCTGGTTGCCCTCGGAGTCGAGGTACTCCATGGAGAACGCCTTGGCGAAGTTCTGGCCCAGCTCGTGGCTGGTTCCCATCTGCAGCGCCTTGCCGTCGCGCATCATCGCCTCCAGGGCCAGCGTGTTGGTGGCACCGGCGAATCGTTCGGCCGCGGTCTTGCAGCCCACGAACACGGGCATGGCCAGCACCTCGACCATGAAGTCGCGGTACACGTCCTCGAGGATGCGGCGGGCATACGCGCCGGCCTCGGCCTCGGTTGCGTGCGCGGTGTGGCCCTCCTGCCACAGGAACTCCGAGGTGCGCAGGAACACCCTCGGGCGCAGCTCCCAGCGCACCACGTTGGCCCACTGGTTCAGCAGCAACGGCAGGTCGCGGTAGGACTGCACCCACTTGGCCATGTACTCGCCGATCACCGTCTCCGAGGTCGGCCGCACCACGGCGGGCTCCTCGAGGTCCTTGCCCCCTGCGTGGGTGACCACGGCCAGCTCGGGGCTGAAGCCTTCGACGTGCTCCGCCTCGCGCTGCAGGTAGCTCTCGGGGATGAGCAAGGGGAAGTACGCGTTCTCGGCGCCGGCGGCCTTGATGCGGTCGTCCATCTCGGAGACCATCCGCTCCCAGATCGCATAGGCGTAGGGCCGGATCACCATGGTTCCTCGAACCGGCCCGTTCTCGGCCAGTTCCGCCTTGGTCAGCAGGTCCTGGTACCACCGGGGGAAGTCCTCGGACTGGGGTGTGAGGATGGGGGCCTTTGCCATGGCCGCCGATCGTAGCGGTGCCCCCAGTTGCCCCGTTATTGCATTGCAGCCGCGGCGCGGTCCTGCGTGGATCGCGGGCCGCGTAGGTTGGGGGCATGGGTGCACCCAGGAAGCTGATGACCGCAGGCGCGATGGCCGCAGCGATGGCAACCGCCGGAGCCCTCGCCGTGAAGGCCCGGGGCAACAGCATCGCGGCCACGACCGACGACCGCCTCGATCCGTTGCTGAGCCCGCCCGAGGGCATCGAGCACCACCGGATCCCCACCTTCGACGGCGGCACGGTGCATGTCGCCGAACGAGGCAGCGGACCAGCGGTCGTGCTGCTGCACGGCGTCACGCTGCAGTGGGACGTCTGGTCGCCGCTGCTGGCGTTGCTCGGCGATGACCACCGCGTGCTCGCCTGGGACATGCGCGGCCACGGTGAGTCCCAGGCCGGGGATGAGGGCGTGTCCCTGCAGGCGGTCGGCACAGACCTCGTGACCGCGCTCTCCCACCTCGATGTCGACAGCGCCGTCGTCGTGGGCCATTCGATGGGCGGCATGGCCCTCGGCCGCACCTACGTGGACCACCGTGCCGCAGCCCAGCGGCGGATCGCGCACGGCATGTTCCTGGCCACCAGTGCAGCACCGATGCATCCGGTCGCACACGACCCGGACACGATCCGCCACGAAGCAGCCGTGCTCGTGGCCACCGGCGGAATGGGCAACCGGTTCCGCTACGGGTGGCCGGAGGGCAACCTGAGCCGGGTGATCCTGCGCAGGGCCTTCGGCGTTGACGCGACTGCAGCCGCCGTGGAACAGCTCCGCCAGATGATGGCCGACATGGCGCCCGACTCACTGACCGATGCATCGCATGCCATCGTCAAGCACGACATCCGCGACACCGTCGGTGCTAGCGGCATCGAGTCCTCGGTGGTCACCGGCACACTTGACCGCCTCACCCCACCCCGCCACGGCCGGATGCTGGCCGACAGCCTCGGAGCGCAAACCGAGCTGCACATCCTCGAGGGGATCGGCCATCAGGTCATGCAGGAAGACCCGTGGACGCTCGCGGACCTGATCCGCGAGCGCGCGGTCACTCCGAGCGGCGTCGGTTGATCAACTCCACACGCTGACTCGCGGCGTTGGCGTCATCGCCCTGCTCGTCGAGCAACGCCGCCCGGTCGCGTTCCGCTTCCCGGGCGGCCTTCTCGGTGTCAACGCGGGCCAGCGCAGCGTCGGTGCCATGCTCGGCTATGAACTCGGCCCACTCCACGAGAGTGTCGACCATTTCGGCCTCGGGCACCACGGCGACGTTCTGCCCCTTCACGAACAAGTGGCCGCGGGCGCGTCCGGCAGCGATACCGATGTCGGCATCGCGCGCCTCACCCGGCCCGTTGACCACACAGCCCATCACTGCCACCTGCAAGGGCAGCTCACGGTCAGCCAGCGCCGCGCGAGCCGATTCGGCCACTTCGATCACGTCGACTTCCGCCCGACCACACGACGGACATGCGATGAGGTCGACGTTGCTTCGCTCGCGCAAGCCGTAGGACTCGAGCAGCACCCTTCCGGCTCGGGCCTCCTCGACGGGATCGGCGGTCAGCGAGTAGCGGATCGTGTCGCCGATTCCCTCGGCAAGCAGTGAGGCGATTCCGGCGGTGGCCTTGATGTAGCCCTCGGGCAGCGGCCCGGCCTCGGTCACGCCGAGGTGCAGGGGCACGTCGGTGGCGTCCGCCAGCTGGCGGTAGGCCTCGATCATCAGCGGCACATTGGACGCCTTCACCGAGATCTTCACGAGGTCGAAGTCGACCTCTTCGAACATGGCCAGTTCGCCGAGGGCCGACTCGACCATCGCCTCCGGGGTGACCTTGTTGCCGTGGCGCTCGTACAGCGCCGGGTCGAGCGACCCGCCGTTGACGCCGATGCGGATCGGCACGTTGCGGTCGCGCGCCTCGCTCGCCACAGCCTTGATGTGCTCCGGCTTACGGATGTTGCCCGGGTTGAGGCGAAGGCCGTGTACGCCGGCATCCATCGCGGCCAGCGCCATCCGGTACTGGTGGTGAATGTCCGCGATCACCGGAATCGGGCTGCGCGGCACGATGTGGGCCAGGCCTTCGGCTGCCTCGATCTCGTTGCAGGTGCACCGCACGATGTCGCAACCCGCGGCGGCGAGCGCATAGATCTGCTGGAGCGTGCCGTCGACATCCGCCGTGCGGGTCGTGGTCATCGACTGCACCGTGACCGGTGCTCCCCCACCGACGGGTACGTCACCAACGGTTATCTGGCGCGTCTTGCGGCGCTCGAAGGTGATCGCTCCGGCTTCCATGACCGCAGACTACCGCCACCGCGTGCCGGCACCCCGACGGCGGCCGCCGGTCGCGTAGCTCAGAGCGACACGCCGCGGGTGACGTCGAGGTACACCGCGAGCAGACCCACGACTGCCAGGAGCATGACCACCGTGTAGGCGACCGGGATCATTCGGGTCACGTCCGCTATGTAGCGCTTCCTGGTGCGCTTGCGGAGCTCCTGGGCCTTCTCGTACACCGCGATCGCCACGTGGCCGCCGTCGAATGGCAACAGGGGCACGAGGTTGAACACGCCGATGAATATGTTGAGCCCGATCAGGAACCCGATCAGGTTCGACACGTTCTCTCCCGTGAGATCGGCTCCATAGGCGACCGCCCCGATGATCGACGTGGGCCGCCCGGCGTCGGTCGAGATCGCAACCTCCTCGGACGGAGTGGGTTCCGCGGTGACGTCCTTGTCGGTACCCGTGACCGTGTTGGAGAAGAAGCCCAGCAACTCGGGCGGATTGAACACGGTGGCGATCCCCACGACACTCGCGCCCACTCCGCGGCCGAACTCCACGAACGAACTCCCGACCGCACCCGTCACCGAGTCGGTGACCAGGAGTGGATCGCCGCTGACCCCGAGGAACGTGGCGGGCTCCGTGTGGCCGAGTTGGCTGCCCAGGTCGACCGTGGCGGTGGAAGTGCCGGCGCCCCCGCCGTCAGTCACCGTGAACTCGATCTCGCCGCCCTCGATGCTGCTGACGGCCGCAAGGAGATCGTCGACTCCACCGACTGACTCGCCGTTGACAGCCACGATCACCTGTCCGGTTTCGAGTCCCGCCCGCTCCGCCCGCCCGTTGGGCATCAGCGGACCCACGGTGAGCCCATCAGGCCCCTCCAGCACGTCGATGTCGCTGCCGACGGTGCCGATCACCTTGGCGCGCTGGATCAGCTCGACGTTGATCGTCTGCTCGACGCCATCGCGCTCGACGACCACCGGGACCGAGCCCGATGCGCCGGTGATCTGGTCCCGGAAGTCGCCGAAGGACGCGACCGGCTCACCTGCGAAGCTGATGATCCGATCCCCCTCGACGAGCCCTGCTGCCTGTGCGGCGCCGCCGTCGGTGAGCTCACCGACCAGCCAGCGGCTGTCGTCGGCACGGCCGATGAACGCGAACTGGACCACAAGCAACACCAGCGCGAGGGCGAAGTGCATGGCGGAGCCGGCCACTGCAACCGCCATGCGGTTGCGAAACGGTGCCTGGCGGTAGGTCTTCGCCTCGTCGGCGGGATCGACGTCCTCCAGGTTGTTCATTCCGATGATCTTGACGTAGGCCCCTGCCGGGATGGCCTTCAGGCCGAACTCGGTTTCGCCTCGACGAAACGACCACAGCCGCGTGCCGAAGCCGAGGAAGAACTCTGTGACCTTCATGCCCGACCAGCGAGCAGCCAGGTAGTGACCGAGTTCGTGCAGGAAGATCATCAGCACGACGGCACCGACCACCAGGAGCATCGGCAGCCCGCCGGTGAAGGCCAACCAGAGCACCAGTCCGAGCACGGCGCCGACGCGGGCCCACGAAGACTGCTGGGGCAGACCGGCCTCGGCGAACCCCATGGCAGCGAGCACCGGCACCAGCACGAGCACCGTGAACTGCCAACCGATTGCTCCTGTCACGACGCCGGCCAACACGAGTGCTGCGAACAGGGCGATCCCGCCCACCCGCGCGAGTCGGTTCTCGAACAGGCCGCGGCCGGTGTCCTCAGCGCCGGGAGCGCCGCCACCGTCGGCAACGGGAGTCGACGCGTCGTCGGGCCGGCGATCGGGACCTCCGCCGGCTGACCTCGTGTCCTGGTCGGTCATGCCTTCACTCCTGCCTCGAGCAGCTCCCTGGCCACCCTACGGCCGCCGGCATCGGCCTCCATCACGTCCTGCAGAGTGGCCGCGGCTACGCCCGGCCAGTGGTCCATCACCGAGGCAAGCACCGATGCGATGTCGATCCAGGCGATCCGACCCTCGAGGAACCCCTCCACCACCTCTTCGTTGGCGGCGGAGAGCCACGCCGGGGCGGTCCCTCCTTCGCGACCGGCGCGGTAGGCGAGGGAGAGGCACCCGAACGAGTTGCGGTCGGGTGGCTCGAAGTCGAGCGAGAACGCCTCGCCGAAGTCGATCTCACCGAATGGCGTGCCAGTGCGATCGGGGTACGCCAGCGCGTAGGCAATGGGCAGCCGCATGTCGGGCAGGGACAACTGGGCGATCGTGGCGCCGTCGGAAAAGGTGGCCATCGAGTGCACTATCGACTGCGGGTGCACGACCACATCGATGTCGTCGTAGCCGACCCCGAACAGCTCGTGGGCTTCGATCACCTCCAGGCCCTTGTTCATCAGGGTCGAGGAGTCGACCGTGATCTTCGGGCCCATCGACCATGTGGGGTGAGCCAACGCCTCCTGCACGGTGACCTGCTCGAGATCGGAACGGCTGCGACCGAGGAACGGCCCTCCCGAGGCCGTGAGCACGACCTTGTGGAGCCGGCGCGTCCCTTCACCTGCACGCAGACACATGTGCACCGCTGCGTGTTCGCTGTCCACCGGGATCAATTCCGCTCCCGGGGTCTCGCGCAGAGGCTGCACGATCGGACCCGCGGCGATCAGCGACTCCTTGTTGGCAAGCGCCAGACGCTTGCCAGCACGCAGCACTTCGAGGGTCACCGAAAGACCCGCGAAGCCGACGACGCCGTTCACGGCCACGTCGGCCACGACTGCGGCCTCGGCCATGGCGTCTGGCCCGACCAGCAGCTCCGTGCCGGCAGGGAGCTCGGAGCGCAACTCCGAAGCGCCTGACTCATCCGCGATCGCCACGACCTTCGGGCGCAGCTTGCGCGCCTGCGCCGCAAGTGGGCCGACGGAGGATCCGGCACCGATGGCGACGATCTCGAAGCGGTCCTCTTCGGCCGCCACGACATCAACCGCCTGGGTGCCGATCGACCCGGTTGATCCCAGCAGGGCGACAGTGGTCATCGGGCTACAACTGTACCGGTGGCCCCGTCGTGGCCCCCTGCGGGCTGTGGATCGACCCAGCCACGCCCGAACCGTCGGTGGAGCCGGCTCGTCGTTGGATCGTGGCGCTCAGGCGGTCCAGATGCCGAGCGGAATCGTGACGAGGTATGCCACCGGCAACACGAACAGCATCGAGTCGAACCGGTCGAGCACCCCACCGTGGCCCGGCAGCACGGATCCCATGTCCTTGATGCCGAGGTCGCGCTTCACGAACGACTCGCTGAGGTCTCCGACCGGCGCGGCGATGGCACAGAGCAGGGCGAACACCACGGTCTCGAAGAAGCTGTCACCTATCGGCGAAATGAAGCTCACGATGATCGTGGTGGCGACCACGGACACGACGAGCCCGCCCCCGAAGCCCTCCTGGGTCTTGTTGGGACTGGCCTCCGACAGCGGCGTACGGCCGAACTGGCGACCGATGAAGTAGCCGCCGATGTCGTATGACACCGCGGCGATCACCGCCGCGATCAGCACACCGATGCCCGGGTTGGTGTCGAGGCCGTTGCGGTCGGCCACCACGTCACCCAGGCCGAGGAACAGCCCCGCGAAGGAGCCGAGCATGCCTATCCACATCACGCCGAGCAACGTGATCGCCAGGTTGGGTACGGACCCCTCTCCGGGGGACACCAGCAGGTACCAGATGAGGCCCGACAGGACCGTGATCGCGAGCACCACCGGATACGCGGACAGCCCGAACAGTGCCGGGCCGATCATGAGCCCACCCAGGGCCACCAGGCCGACGAGGGTCGCGGGGTTGTAACCCACCTCGCGCACGGCGCTGAAGTACTCGAAGCCGGCCAGCCCGACGACCGCTGTCGCCAGCAACATGGTGGGGACCGTGCCGAGCGTGAAGCAGATGAGACCCAGGGCGACCAGGCCTACGCCGACAGCGATGGCGACGGGCAGGTTGCGGTCACCCGAGCCGCCACCGGAGCCACGTCCGGGCGGTGGCCCACCGGCGCCCGGGCCCGACTGGCGCCGGGGCCGCTCGCGCCTGCGGGACTCGGTGTCGACCGGCTCGTCACGCGGGCCGAATGCCGCGAGCGGATCGCGATCGGCCTCGCTGTCGAAGAACTCGTCCGCAGCGGCCGGTTCGAGGCCGCCACCCTGGCCACCGAGGGCACCCAGCCGTGGCGAGTCCTCGACGAGATCGTCGAATCCGCCACCGCCGTGGTCGGACTCGTCCATCCAGCGCGGTTGGCCGGCGGAGTCGGCTTCGTCGACGTTCTCCTCGGTTACCACCTTCGGGACCTGCCCCGTGGCGGGCTCGGTCCAGTGCGGAAGCACGAACGAGTCATCGCTCTCATCGGGTTCATACGCCGAGTCGTCCTCGAACAGCGGCTCACCGGGTGCAACGCGGGCATGACCTGCGCCCTCGGCGGGTGGCTCCGTGGAGCCGTCGGCCGGCACGATCGGCACCTCGCCGAAACGGTCACCGGGCCCGGTTGGCGGGTTCTCGGTGGACGAGATGGTGATCTTCGGTAGATCGCCGTGGTCCTCCGGGGAGTCGGGACGGTCGCCATAGCGCTTGGAGCGGTCGCCGCGACGAACCACGTCGTGGCGCCCGGTCGCCTCGGCTGCCTCCTGCGCGCCGAGGATTCGCACGCCCTCGGTTGGCTCGCGTGGAGTCGCCGCCGGCTCCTCCTCGCCGGACTGGTCGTCGTCTCGTGTCTCGTCGTCGGTCATCGGATCCTCCGCGGTGGCGAGCTCTCGCTCACGCCTCCATCAGCTCCGCTGTCTTGTGGTCGAGGGCTTCATCGATCGCTTGCTCGTACTTCTTGGTCATCTTGTCCAAGGATTCCTCGTACCGGCGGAGGTCGTCCTCGGAGAGGTCGCCGTCCTTCTCCATCGATTCGAGGTCCTTGCGCGCATCGCGCCGGCTGCCCCGAAGGGCGTTGCGGCTCTCTTCGGCACGCCCCTTGGCCAGGCGAACGAAGTCCCGGCGGCGCTCCTCGGTGAGCTGGGGGAACGTGAGGCGGATGGCCGCACCGTCGTTGGAAGGATTGAGCCCGAGGTTGGCGTCGATGATCGCCCGCTCGATTCCGTTGATCGACCCCTTGTCGAATGGGCTTATCATCAACATGCGCGCATCGGGCACCGAGAACGAGGCCAGTTGCTGCATGGGCACGGTGCTGCCGTAGTACTCGACGGGCAGCTTCTCGACCAGCCCCGGGTTGGCGCGGCCCGTGCGAATCCCGGCGAACTCCTCACGCGCGTGATCGACCGCGCTGGACATCCGCTCGCCCGCGTCTTCGATGATGGCCTCAGCCAGCTCGTCACTCATTCGGACCAGCTTCGCACACAAGCACACCGAACAGTGTGAAGCGTCCGATCAGGAAACCACGGTACCGACGTGCTCCCCGCCGAGCAGGCGTGCGACGTTGCGGCCCAGCAGGTCGAACACACAGATCGGAAGGTCGTTGTCCATGCAGAGCGAGGTGGCCGTGGAGTCCATGACCTTGAGCTCTCGCTTGAGCACCTCCATGAACGACACCTCGGCGAGCATCTCTGCGTCCGGGTCGGTGCGGGGGTCGGCCGTGTACACCCCATCGGTGCCGTTCTTGCCCATCAGGATGGCCTCGGCATCGATCTCGACGGCACGCAGAGCGGCGGTGGTGTCCGTGGTGAAGAACGGGTTGCCCGTGCCGGCGGCGAAGATGACCACACGGCCCTTTTCGAGGTGGCGGATGGCGCGACGACGGATGTAGGGCTCGGCCACCTGGGACATGTGGATGGCGGTCTGAACCCGGGTGGGCTGGCCCAGGCGTTCGAGGGTCTCCTGCAGCGCCAGCGCGTTGATCACGGTGCCGAGCATTCCCATGTAGTCGGCCTGGGCGCGGTCCATGCCCGCTCCCTGGCCACTCATCCCACGCCAGATGTTGCCGCCGCCGACGACCACGGCGATGTCGACGTCGAAGATGGCCTTGGCGTCCACGAGCTCGGCCGCGAGGTCGTTGATGACGTCGCCGTCGATACCGAAGCCGGTATCACCGGCGAAGGCTTCGCCCGACAGCTTGATGAGGACCCTCGACCAACGTGGCTCCAACCGCTCTGGTGTGCTGGAACCGGAAACGTTGCCCACGGGTGCCCTCCTGCAGGGTTCGGGTTGGGTGTGATCGGTTGCCCGTGGTTGCCGGCCGGAGCCGGTCGACAACCACGAACGGGTCAGGCTCCGATGTACGCCTGTGCGAACCTGACGATCTTCGCGTCGCCGAGCTTGTCCTGCACGGTCTCCTTGTCGCCGAACAGGCCTTGTTCGGGCAGCACGCGCTCGCCGTACCAGGAGTTGAGGCGTCCCTCGACGATCTTGGGGATCGCCTGCTCGGGCTTGCCCTCCTTGATGGTGAGCGCCTCGAAGCCTTCGCGAGCCTTCTCGACCAGCGCAGCGTCGATCTCGTCGCGGGTGAGGGCATCGGGCTTCGCAAAGGCGCAGTGCAGGGCGATCTCATGGGCGGCCTCGTCGTCGGCACCCTCGATCTCGATGACTACGCCGTTGGCCCCACGACCGTCCTGTACGTGAACGTAGGCGTCCACTCCGTTGCCATCGGCCGCTTCGAAGTAGGCCACCTCGCCCAGCGCGATGTTCTCCTTCTTGGCGATCTTGAGGTCATCGACCGCCTTGACGTTGGCCTCCGAAGTGGCCGCATCGGGGCCTTCGGCCAGCACCGCGTCGGCAAGCTGCTGGACGAGGCTCGAGAAGTCCTCGGCCTTGGCCGAGAAGTCGGTTTCGGACTTCAGCTCCACGAGAGCGACCTTGTTTCCGTCGCGGGCGACTGCGACCGCACCCTGGCTGTTCTCGCGGTCCTCGAGGGTTGCGACCTTCGAAAGGCCCTTTTCACGCAGGATCTGCGCAGCCTTGTCCATGTCGCCGTCGGCCTCGGTGAGGGCCTTCTTGGCATCCATCATGCCGGCGCCCGTGGCATCGCGGAGCGCCTTGACGTCCTTGGCTGTGAACTCGGGCATCAGGCGTCTCCTCCGGTGCCCTCGGCCTCAGCAGGGGCTTCGGAGGGCGTCTCGGAGGGCTTCGCCTCCTCGGCTGGCGACGCCTCGGGCGCGGGCTCCGCCTTGTTTGCTGCAACGCGGGCTTCGCGCTGCGCAGCAGCGGCAGCGGCTTCGGTACGGGCCTTTGCCTGGGCCTTGGCGTGCTCGGCTTCCTCGTCCGCGCTGCGCTCCTTCGGAGCGGCCGCTTCGGGGTGCTTCTTCGAGCGCATGATCTTGCCCTCGATGACGGCGTCGGCGACCACACGGCACATGAGGTCACCCGACCGGATGGCATCGTCGTTGCCCGGGATGACGTAGTCGATCACGTCGGGGTCACAGTTGGTGTCCACAACCGCCACCACCGAGATGCCGAGCTTGTTGGCCTCGGTGACCGCGATGTCTTCCTTCTTGGTGTCGAGGATGAACACGGCGTCAGGAAGGCGCTCGAGGTTGCGGATGCCGTTGAGGTTGCGCTCGAGCTTGATGAGCTCGCGGTTGAGAAGCAGCGCTTCCTTCTTGGGCATCACGTCGAACTCGCCCGAGTCGCGCATGCGCTGCAGGTTCTTCATCTTGGCGACGCGCGTGGAGATCGTCTCGAAGTTCGTGAGCATGCCGCCCAGCCAGCGCTGGTTGATGTAGGGCATGCCGCACTTCTCGGCGTAGCCCTGGATCGGATCCTGGGCCTGCTTCTTGGTGCCGATGAAGAGGATCGTGCCGCCGTCGGCGACCAGATCACGGACGTAGGTGTAGGACTGCTCGATCCCCGCGAGGGTCTTGTTGAGGTCGATCAGGTAGATGCCGCCCCGGTCCCCATGGATGAATCGCTTCATCTTGGGGTTCCAGCGGCGGGTCTGGTGCCCGAAATGGACTCCCGCCTCCAGCAGCTGCTTCATGGTGACTACTGCGGTCACGATGTCTCCTTCCCTTCGGTTCTTCGAAACCCGTCCTGCTACGCCGGCAAGCCGGCGACCGAAAGGTGCGAACGGGCGGATGATTGTGTGTGCGACCCGGTACCGAGCCGACGGATGAGTGTAGCCGCGGCCAGCACCCGGTCCCCAAGGCGGGCCGCGTGCGTGGCCGAGGAGATGCCGGGCCGTTCAGGGCATACCGACGAGCACGGCGTGATGCGCCAGGCCGTAGACGATCGCCGGGTCGATGTAGTCACCGTCGAACCGGAATCCGAGGTGAAGGTGTGCCATTGCGGTGCCGATCGGTGAGCCCCTCCGCACCGCCACACCCCGGCGCACGGCGACCGCCGACAGCCCCGTGACACTGCTGAGAATGCCGTCGGCGTGGCGGATCGTGACCACTCCCCGACCTCCCACCCAGCCGGCCCAGGCAACCGTGCCTGCACCCACGGCCACCACCTCCTGGCCGCCCGGGTTCCCGAACTCCCATCCCCGGTTTCCCGGTCCCCATGGCGACGCGGGCGGCCGGAACGGATCCACCACGACTGCCTGCAGCGGCAGCACGTATGGCTCGCCGTCGCCGGGTTGTGCACCGCCGAACTCCGTGCTCGACGACACTCCCACCAGCGGCGACAGCCCAGGGCTCCCGGCCGCACCGCTGGATACCGCCAACAGCACGGCCACAGCCAGGACGGCACTCTAGCTCGATCTGCGCACTGCCTCTCCCCTCGAACGCCAGTTGGGACGAATGCCGGGGGAAGCAGTTCATTGGCCGGAACCGCTCAGGTTCCGGCGGCGCTCACTCCGAGGGAATCCGCTCGGCGGCCTGCAGTCGGGAGCGCAGGTGCAGCACTGCCTTGGTATGGATCTGGCAGACCCGGGACTCAGTCACCCCGAGCACCATGCCAACTTCCTGCAGCGTCATCGACTCGTAGTAGTAGAGCGTGAGCACGAGCTTCTCGCGTTCGGGCAACGCATTGATCGCCTGGCCAAGGAGCTGGCGGGTCTCGGCCACTTCGAACGCACCCATCGGGCCGTGGGCGGACTTGTCGGCGATCGTGTCACCGAGGGTGATTGCCTCACCCTTGTCGCCCGACACAGTGAGCACCTCGTCGAGTGCCGCCAGGCCGACCTGGCTGATCTGGTTGAGCGCCGTGTGCAGCTGCTCGTCGGTCCATTCGAGTTCCTCGGCGAGTTCGGCGTCGGTGGCCGGACGGTGGTGCAGGGACTCGAGCTTGGCGATCGCCTTTTCGATCTGGCGCAGTTTGGAGCGAACCGACCTGGGCACCCAGTCGATGGAGCGCAGCTCGTCGAGAATCGCTCCCTTGATGCGCGAGATCGCATACGTCTCGAACTTGTAGCCGCGTTCGGGCTCGAACTTGTCGATCGCGTCGATCAGTCCGAACATGCCGTAGCTCACGAGGTCGGACTGCTCGACGTTGGGCGGGAGGCCCACGGCGACTCGGCCGCCCACGTACTTGACCAGCGGCGAGTAGTGCACGATCAGCGTTTCGCGGATGCGTTCGGTGGGCTCTTCCTTGTAGCGATCCCACAGGTCCTGGAGTTCGGGGTTGCGGTCACGGATCACCGACGGCGAAGCGGCACCGGCATCCAACGGATTGCCTGCGCCCCTATCTGAGTCGTGGTCTGCGCGTTTCGTCATCTGAATCAATTCGCCCTCGGGTGTGCGTCTTCATACACGCTCTGAAGCCGCTGGAGGCTCACGTGCGTATATATCTGGGTGGTGGCCACGTCGGTGTGGCCAAGGAGTTCCTGTACTTCTCTCAGGTCGGCACCACCGTCCAGTAAATGAGTGGCGAAGGTGTGACGGAGGGCATGCGGGTGCGTCGGCACCGGCGACCGGCGATCGAGGATGCGGCGGACGTCGCGTGGCGCAAGCCGCTTGCCGCGGGTGTTGGTGAACATGGCGGCTTCCGCCGGCTCCGCCCCCGTGTGCTCGAGGTGGCGTGCGCGTCCGGCACGCAGCCAGGCCGCGGAGAGGTCGGCCGCCGGGTCCGACAGTGGGACCATTCGCTGCTTGGAGCCCTTGCCCCACACCGAGAGGCGATTCTGCACGAGGTCGACGTCCGAGACGTCGAGACCGCATAGCTCCGACACCCGCAGGCCCGAGCCATAGAGGATCTCCAGAACCAGGTCGTCGCGAAGGGTTCGCTCGGCGGGCTCGGAATCTGCAGACTCGTCCGCAGGCGGCGTCTCGTCGAGGATCTGGTTGAGCTCGTCGGCCTTCAGCACCCGTGGCAGCCGGGAGCCGCCGCTCGGTGAGCGCAGCGCGGCCGACGGGTCGGACTCGATCATCCCCCGGCGGTGGGCCCAGCCGAAGTAGCGCCGGAGGCACGCAGCGATGCGGCTGATCGTGCGGGGTGCCCGCTTCATCGTGGTGAGCCATGCCAGATAGCGGCGCAGTACCGCCAGGTCGACCTGTACGGGCGAATCGAGGCCACCACGGGCCGCCCAGTCGGCGAAGTGCTCCACCTCGCGGCGGTAGACCGCGACCGTGGAGTCGGCAAGAGACAGCGAGGACACGAACCCCTCTGTCTGCCACACGTCTTCGTCCACAACTGCTCGCTGTTCTCGGGCGGCACCAGTCCCACCAGTCCGGCCGCAATTTGCGAGCCATCACTCTACCAACTACTTCACGTGCTTTCCCTACCACGTAGTGCGAGATTTCCGCGCAGAGGCTGCGATCCTGTGGTGGTCCCCAAGAGAGCGTGAAGAATTTCATGTTCGTTCGAGCCATCCCGATCGCGACCGGATGCGGCCGCGTGCCTCGAGTCCCGCCAATACGCCTGCAATCCGGCCCATCGACGTCCCCGTTCGGAGTACCAGCGAGTCGACGGTGAGCGGATCCCCGGCCAACTCCTCGAGCACCTGCCGCTCGAGGCCGGACAACCCAGGCCGTGCAACGCCCCCGTCGGAATCCGGGCTCCCGCAGCCGGCCTGGTTCATGGCCAGCAGGCCCAGCACATCGTCGGCGCCCGTGCACACTTCGGCGCCGTCGCGCAGCAGGTCGTGACAGCCCTCGCTGGAGCGACGTCCGACAGCACCCGGGACGGCCATCACGGCGCGATCACGAGCCAACGCCTCGGCAACGGTGGACATCGAACCGCCACGCCTGGCGGATTCCACCACGATGACCACTCGGGCGAACGCCGCGATCAGGCGGTTTCGTACCGGATAACGCCAGGGCGCTGAGCCGACTCCCGGTGGCACCTCGCTCAGGATCAGGCCGCGGGCGGCCACTTCCGCGGCGAGCGACCTGTTGCGCGTGGGGCACGGCCGGTCGTGGCCTGCTCCGATCACGGCCAACGCCGCACCCGGCCCCTCGAGCGCACCGCGGTGCGCGGCGCCATCGATGCCGAGCGCAAGCCCCGAGACCACAATCACTCCGGCTGCGGAGAGCTCCCGGCCCAGGGCGCCGGCCACACGCAGCCCGTAGGACGATGCTCGACGGGTGCCCACGATCGCCACTGCCTAATCGAACTCTTTCAAACCCTCGCGCCGCTGTCACCCGCCTGTGGGATTATCGAGCGTTGATGTGCACGACTCCGCCGGTTACCGGGTGGTCGACAGCGCGCTCTCAGTCGCGGTTATGGGCGGGTGCGGAGGCGCGCAGTCACCGATCAGAAGTGCCGATCTCGCTCGGTAGCGGGAGCGAGTTCTGTTCGTCGATATGCGCGCTTTGAACACCGGCTCCGACCCCAACCCGATCATCTCAGAGCGAACGCTTCAGCGGTTCGGCGCCTTTGGCGCGCGAACGTTGAGCTACGCGATCACTCAGGTTGGCTGACCTCGATACCAGCGGGTTCGGTCGCTTTGCCACTTCGAATGGCGTGGGTGTGAACCCACTCTGCGATTGTGTCGAGTACGGGTCTGAGCGTGGCCGACAGCTCTGTTGCCTCGTACTCCACTCTTGGGGGTATCTCGTTGTATTGGGTTCGCTTGACCAGCCCGTCCCGCTCGAGTTCTCGGAGCTGGCGGGTCAGCGTGGTCGGCGTGATGGGATGGAGCCGTTCCACGAGTTCGTTGAAGCGGGCCTTGCCGTCAGTGGACAGGGTGCAGAGTATTCCGAGTTTCCATCGCCCGCCGATCACGCCGGTGAAGCCGGCCATGTGGCAGACGGTCGGGTCTGTTGTGTCATCGGTCACGGTTCACCACTTCCTTCCCTTAGTACCGTTGTAGATACCAGTATCGTATCGATACTGTTTCCTCCCCGCCAACGAATTTCACGAGGAGACATGATGAAGGCAGCAGTTCTAAGCGAGTACGGCAACGACCCCGAGGTCGCCGAGGTCGATCGGCCCGATCTTCCCGACGACAGCGTGATGGTCGAAGTTTATGCCGCTGCGATCAACCCGATCGACTGGATCGTGATGGCTGGATACGTGCAAGAGATGCTGCCCTACGAGCTTCCCTGGATCGTCGGCTACGACGTGTCCGGCGTAGTCGTCGAGGTCGGGGCCGACGCCCGTGGCTTCTCCGTCGGCGACGAGGTGTTTGCCCGCGCCGACAGCATGCAGGCTGGGACGATGGCTGAGTATGCGGCGTTGAAGGCGAGCGCTCTCGCGATCAAACCCAACAACATCTCCCACGCGGAAGCGGCGGGCATCCCGCTCGCAGGCCTCACCGCGTGGCAAGCGCTGTTCGACAAGGGCGGGCTCACGTCCGGTCAACGCGTGTTGATCCACGCCGGCTCCGGCGGCGTCGGCACCTTGGCAATCCAAATCGCGAAGTACGCAGGAGCGTGGGTCGAGACGACCGCCAGCGCGAAGAACAAGGAGCTCGTCGTGAACCTCGGCGCAGATCAGTTCGTCGACTACTCGAACGAGCGGTTCGAAGACGTCGCCGAGAAGTACGACCTCGTGTTCGACATGCTCGGCGACGACACCCTGAAGCGGTCATTCGACGCCGTGAAGCCGGGCGGCACCATCGTCTCCATCAAGGGCGACGCACCCGACGGACTCGCAGCCGAACGCGACATCACATTTCACTCGTTCTTCATGCAACCCAACGGCGAACAGCTCGCCGAGATGGCCGCACTGATCACCGACGGCAAGATCCGTCCCGTGCTCGACCGCACCTTCCCCCTCGACGACGTCGCCGCCGCCTACGACTACGCCCGCACCGGCGGCCCGAACGGCAAAGTCGCCGTCGCCGTTCGCTGACCGTCGCGCTCCACTCCAACCCTTCCGAACGAGGACCCAGAATGTTCAAGAATCCCCTTTCACCCCAGCCCACAGATGACGGAGCTTTCGCCCCGTCGAAGTTTGCGCTCCGGATGGCAACCACTGACGTCACGGACTACGCGAAGGTCGACTACGCAAATGGCTACACCGGCGACCTGAAGATCCTCATGATCTGCACCGAAGAGCGCAACATGACCATGGCGAACGGAAAGAAGTTCTCCACCGGCAATCACCCTGTCGAGATGCTGGTCCCAATGATGCACCTCACCGACGCAGGCTTCGATATCGACATCGTCACACCGACGGGAGCGCCGGTGAAGATCGAGATGTGGGCAATGCCAGAAAAGGACGATGCCGTGAAGGCGTTCTACGCGTCCTTCAAGGAGAAGTTCGACAACCCGGGGTCGGTCGCTGACTTCGCCTCGGAGCACCTCAACGACACCTCTCCCTACGTCGCCGTGTTCCTGCCCGGTGGCCACGGAGCAATGCTGGGCCTACCCGAGAACGAAGATGTCGGCAAGATCATCCGGTGGTGTCACGACCGAGATCTGCGCATGCTGGCCATCTGCCACGGACCAGCAGCGCTGCTCGCAGCGAACCTCCCAGACTCAGCCGACCCGTCGGTGTCGACGACCACCGGAGGAGCATTCGTCTACAGCGGGTACAAGATCGCGGCGTTCCCTGACAAGGTCGACAGGCAAACCCCACGAATCGGCTACATGCCCGGGCACATGCCCTGGCACTTCGGCGAGAAGCTGAAGAACATCGGTGTCGAGATCGTCAACAACAAAGCTGACGACACCTGCCACACCGACCGGAAACTCGTATCCGGCGCAAGCCCGAAGGCAGCCAACGACTTCGGCCAAATGGCGGCCCGAGCCCTGCTCGACCACCTGAGCTGACACAACGAAGTCGCTGCCCTTCAGCCTTCAGCAACGTGGAGCAACCGAGTTCGGTCAGTGTCGACGAGCGGACGAAGCGACCCGTCGAGCCCGAGTTCGCCGATGAATGCGAGGCCCTCCACACTTCTCGACCTCGCCATCGCGGTGGCGCTACTGGTGGCCGAGCAGGTTGTGCCTGCGCGGAACCTGCGCCGACCTTGCGCAAAGTGGTCGGTGCGAGATTGACGGTCATCCGGCGAGATGGCCAGACCTGCTCGGAGCTCAGCAGGTGGTGTTGGCCGCACGGCTGACAGGCAACACCCGCCGGGCTCCAACATGGGCGAGCCGGGGTCGATGGCCGATAATGGACCGGTGGGATTCAATCCGCACCGCAAGCAGCGCCGCTCCCCTGCCGATGTCGTGTTCGTCGTGGCCGCACTGGCGGTGGCCGTCGGCCTGCTGATCTGGGCCGTGCTGGGCTGAGCGCCATGCCGCGAAACCTCGACTACACCGCCACCACCGAGTGTGATGTGCGACGCATCCAGCCCTACGAGGCCACCAAGCAGTACGTGTGCCCCGGATGCAACCGTGACATCCCCGCAGGCATGGGCCATTTCGTGGCAGTACCGCTCGACGCGCCCGACCTGCGTCGGCACTGGCATCGCGGCTGCTGGGACCGCCGCTCCACACGCGCCCCGCGCGACTGACCCACGCGAGCCTGCCGGTCAGAACGCAGCAGTGATCACCTCCACCTTCGAGCCGATCACTGCCGCTATGTCGAACCGGACCCCGACGCGACCAGCGGCTGGCCGTGGTTCCCCCGAACGCAGGAACTCCATGCCAGCAGCACGCAGTCTCGAGCGGCGCCTGGCGTCGACGGCCTCGAACGGCGATCCGTAGCGGCCCGACGATCTGGTCTTCACCTCGCAGAACACGACCTCGCGCCCCTCGAGCAGCACCAGGTCGATCTCGCCCTGTTTGCAGCGCCAGTTGCGCGCCAGCACCTGCGCACCCCTGCTCACGTACCACCGCGCGACCAGGTCCTCGCCGTGGCGCCCCAACCTGAGGTGGTCGTGACGACGCGACGCTGCATTGCCGTCTCCACGTGGCATGCCTCTCCCGACAATGCGCCCGCAGGCGCGTCTCATCCATGGACGGGGGAAGCCAATCAGGCCAAGTGGCGCCCGGAGTCCGGGGCCAGGAGGAAGGTCAGTCGCGCTTCTCGCGGATGCGAGCCGACTTACCGACGCGGTCGCGCAGGTAGTAGAGCTTCGCCCGCCTCACATCGCCGCGGCTGTGCACCTCGATGCGCTCGATGATCGGCGAATGCAGGGGGAACGTGCGCTCCACACCGACGCCGTTGGAGAGCTTGCGAACGGTGAAGCTCTCGTGCAGGCCGCTGCCGCGGCGACCGATCACGACACCCTGGAACATCTGGGTGCGCTCCTTGTTGCCCTCGACAACCTTCACGTGGACCTTCAGGGTGTCGCCTGGGCTGAAGTCGGGCACGTCGTCGCGCATGCTCGCCTGGTCGATCACATCTGTGGACTTCATCTTCGCTCCTAGAGGGCCCGCATCAGTGCGGCGCCGGGACAGACAATGGTAGCCACGCGGCCTACGCGGGAGGAAAGCC
The DNA here is from genome assembly GCA_024222295.1 of Actinomycetes bacterium. Classification (NCBI taxonomy): domain Bacteria; kingdom Bacillati; phylum Actinomycetota; class Actinomycetes; species Actinomycetes bacterium. The sequence continues at coordinate 418,144 of JAAEPF010000002.1, read as the reverse complement.
GGACGCGTCGATTCCGAACTCCGCCATCAGCTCCCGCTCCTCGCTGCTCAGGCCACCGCGGTCCTCGAGCAGGTCGGGGCGCCTCGAAACCGTGCGTTCCAGCGCCTTGGCTCGCCGCCAGCGCTCAACTCGGCCATGGTCGCCGCTGCGAAGGACTTCGGGCACCTCCCAACCGCGGAAGTCAGCCGGTCGCGTGTACTGCGGATACTCGAGCAGCCCGTGGGAGAAGGACTCGTCTGCGGCGGAGTCGTCGTTGCCCATCACCTCTGGCAACAGGCGGCCCACGGCCTCCAGAATCACCATCGCTGCCACCTCCCCACCATTGAGGACGTAGTCCCCCACCGAGACCTCGCCGTCCACCAGGTGTTCGTGGACCCGTTCGTCGATTCCTTCATAGCGGCCACAGAGCAGGCTGAAGCCGTCCAGGCCGGCGAGCTCGCGGGCCATGGCCTGGTCGAATCGCCGGCCGCCCGGACCCAGCAACAACAAGGGTCGTGGTGGGTCCACGGCCTCGACGGTGTCGAAGACCGGGTCCGGCTTCATGACCATGCCTGCACCCCCGCCGAAAGGTGAGTCGTCGACCGTGCGGTGTGCGTCGGTGGCGGCATCGCGCAGGTCGTGGGCACGCACATCCAGCAGGCCGCGCTCGCGCGCCTTGCCGAGCAGGCTGTGGGACACGAACTGCTTCACCATTTCCGGGAAGATCGTGAGTACGTCGACGCGCATGCTGGCGGCCGCAGAGATCGAAGAGGCCGTCGGGCGTGTCGACCCGCACCAGTCCGTCGGTCGGGCCCTGCACCACGAAGGTCACGGGTATGAGGGTTCCGTCGGCCAGCTCGAGCAGGTCAGCGGCTGGGTTGGCGACGATCGAGACGACCTCACCGCGCTCCTCGCCCTGCGCGTCCACCACCGTCGAACCGATCAGTTCATGCACCCACAAGGCCGAGTCGTCGTCGATCGGCTCGGCCCACAGCGCCACACCGCGCAGGGCATCAGCGTCCTCGCGCCGCTCGCACCCCTCGAAACGGAACAGCCACTTCTGCTGGTGGCGACGCGATTCGACCACGGTCAGCTCGGACACATCGGTGATGAAGCTCACACCCGGCTCGGTGCGTTCGGGACGGTCGGAGGTGATCTCGACGATCACCTCACCGCGCAGCCCGTGGGCCCGCGCAACACGACCGATCTGCAGCAGACCCTCTCGTGGGGGCTTCGGATCCGACGCCATCGGCGCCTCCGTGGGTGTTTGTGCGTGACCGGGTGGTCAGTCGACGAATTCGATGTCGACCTCGACACCGTCGCGGACAGCGGCGGCTCGGGTGACTGTGCGGATCGCGTGGGCCATGCGGCCGCGCTTGCCGATCACGCGACCCATGTCGCCGTCGGCGACGGTGACGTTGAGTTGCAGCCGCGATCCGGCGTCGTCGATGTCGACGCTCACTCCGTCGGGGTTCTCGACCAGGGACCGCGTGATGTGCTCGAGCACGGCGACGGCGTGCTCGGCACCACCGTTGGCATCTTCGCTCACTGCGTCTTCGCTCACTTGGAGGCCTTCGAGGCCTCGAACTCTTCCCAGGCGCCGGAGATCTTGAGCAGCTTCGCCACCCGCTCGCTCGGCAGGGCGCCCTTCTGGAGCCAGGCAACTGCCTTCTCGTTGTCGACCGTGATCGCCGAGGGCTCCCGGCGCGGATCGTAGGTGCCGACGATCTCGAGGTAACGACCGTCGCGCGGCGAACGCGAGTCGGCCGCCACGATGCGGTAGGTCGGCTGCTTCTTCTTGCCCACTCGTGTGAGGCGGAGACGGACTGCCACTGTGTGCTCTTTCGGCTTCTTCGGCTTGGGGAACCGCCACTTGGCGGACCAGAGGTCATGGTCGCTCGGAGGGCGACCACCCATGATGGTATGCGCGCGGCAGGCGCGGCAATTCCCGGCTACTGGCCGAGGCCGCCCGGACCGAGCCCGGGTCCACCCTTCAGGGCGTCGGGGAGCTGGGCCTCCATCTCCTCGCGGCTGGGCAGCTGGAACGACGACTTGTTGACCTTCTTGCCGCCCTTGGGAGTCACGCGCCCGCCCTTTCGCCCCTTCTTGCCCTTCTTGGGCTTCTTGCGCTTCGGGGTCTTGCCCATCTGCTGCATCATCTGGCGCATCTGGCGGAACTGGGCGACGAGCTGGGAGACGTCGGACTGCGACGAGCCCGAGCCCTTGGCGATACGGGCGCGCCTGCTGCCATCGATGATGTCGGGCTCGACGCGCTCGGCCTTGGTCATCGAATGGATGATCCCCTCGATGCGCGCGACATGGGAGTCCTCGATCTCGACATCCCGGACCTCCTTTGGCACCCCGGGCATCATGCCCATCAGGCCCTGCAGCGGTCCCATCTTCTTGAGCGACTGCATCTGGTCGAGGAAGTCGTCGAGGGTGAAGGTGCCCTCGAGCATCCGCGCCGCCGCCTCCTCGGCCTCCTCGGCCTCAAATGCGGTCTCGGCCTTCTCGATGAGCGTGGCCAGGTCGCCCTCACCCAGGATTCGCCCCGCCAGGCGGTCCGGGTGGAACAGGTCAAAATCATCGATCTTCTCGCCCGTGGAGGCGAACGCGATCGGGCGGCCCACCACCTCCTTGACCGAGAGGGCGGCGCCGCCGCGGGCATCGCCGTCCAGCTTGGTGAGGACCACGCCATCGAGGGCAAGCGTCTCGTTGAACGACTCGGCGACCCCCACCGCGTCCTGGCCCGTCATGGCGTCGACCACGAGGAACGTGTAGTCCGGCTCCAGCTCGGTGGAGATCTGGCGAACCTGCTCCATCATCTCGGAGTCAATGGCGAGCCGGCCGGCGGTGTCACAGATCAGCACGTCGCGCCCGAGGCGGCGCGCCTCTTGCTTGGCGCCCCGCGCCACTGCAACCGGGTCACCCTGGCCGGAGGCGACAACTTCGTCCTCTGCGGAGTACACGGGCACGTCGATCTGCTCGGCGAGGGTGCGTAGCTGCTGCACCGCGGCCGGTCGCTGGAGGTCGGTGCCGACGAGGATCGGGTTGCGGCCCTGGGCGCGGAACCACTTCGCGAGCTTGGCCGAGTTGGTGGTCTTGCCCGAGCCCTGCAGGCCGGCCATGAGCACGACCGTGGGCGGCTTCGATGCGTAGGTGATCCGAAGCGTCTCGCCGCCGAGGGTCTCGGTGAGCTCCTCGAGCACGATCTTCTTGACCTGCAGGGCGGGGTTGAGCGCCTGGGACAGACCCTCGCCGACCGCGCGCTCGCGGATGCGGCCCTGCATCGACTTGACCACAGCGAGGTTGACGTCGGCCTCGAGCAGGGCGAGACGGATCTCGCGCAGGACTTCGTCGACGTCGGCTTCGGTGAGGTGGCCCTTGCCGCGCAGGCGGGTGAAGATTCCGTCGAAACGGTCGCTGAGTGACTCGAACATGGTCTGACCAAGTTACCGGCCAGGCCCAGTCCCCCGGTAGCCGGCCCCCGACGCTCGCGGATTCCCACCGCGCGACGGCGGCGGGGCGGCTCCGGGGTGCGTAGCGTGGGGGTCGTGCTGGTACTGGACGTGTTCTCGGATGTGATCTGCCCGTGGTGTTACCTCGGCCACCGGCGCCTCGACGAGGCCATCGGCCGACTCGGCGACGATGCCGGCGCCATCGAGCTGCGGTGGCGCGCGTTTCAGCTCGACCCCAACGCGACCGCCGAGCCCGGTGACCTCGAGAAGGCAATCGAGCGCAAGTACGGCCCAGGTGCGTTCGAGGCCATGGGCCGCCGCCTCGATCACCTCGGCGCCGAGTGTGGCATCGACTACCGCTTCGACAAGGCGCTACGCGTTGGCACCTTCGATGCGCACCGACTCATCCAGTGGGCGCAGGCCACGCACAGACCCCGGACCGACGCCCTCGCGGATGCCCTCTTCGAGGCCTACTTCGCCCACGGCGCCAATGTGGCCGACCACGCCACACTCGTCGACCTGGCGGAGGCGGCAGGGCTGGCCCGTGAAGGCGCCTCGGAACTGCTGGCATCACGGCGGTTCGCGGACGAAGTGATGAACGACCGCGTCGAGGCCATCGAGGCCGGCATCACCGGCGTTCCGGCAGTCGCCTACAACGGCGCCACGATCATCCCCGGTGCGCAGGACGTGGACACGATGGAGTTGATCATCCGCCGCCTGCACTCCAAGGTCGCTGGATGATTCCGTCCACCTGTGTTCGACGCTGAATGGAACGGGCCGGACTAGGGCAGGAGTGTGACCGGGGCACCCGGGGAGAGGGAGCCGGTTTGGACGACCCCGGCGTAGGCACGGGACCAGCCGGGGTGCTTGTCGTGGTCGATACGGTCGAATCGCCTGTCTGCGAACGAGGGCGCGATGTTCTTGCACGGCGGTGCCCACGACGTGATCTCGAGCACCACGGGAGCGGTGTTCGCATCGTCGCCGACATCTCCGAACGCCAGCCGCAACCCCGGGCGCAGCGTTGCCCACTCGAGGCCCGAGATGGTCAGGTTCTCCCCTGTCGAGCCGGGCTCGATCGGGTGGCCCTCTCGCTGCAGCGACTCGATCACCTCGTGCGAGTAGAGGCTGACCGCCTGGAACGGGCGCCCGTGGTGTGCACGCTCTGTCTGCGTGTCACCGGCCAGCCCCCGCACTCCCACCTCGGCCGAGCTGACCGTTGCCTTCGGCGCCCCACCGCCCGATGTATGGATCTGTTCGAGTCGTCCGACCGCTCCGTGCTCCACTCCCGGGGCGCCCTCAGCGGCGACCGCCCGGCCAACGACCGAGAGGAGGCGGTCGCATTCCTCGGTGGCGATCGTGAGCGGGTGGTGTTCGCCGAGCACGTCGACCAGCCGGGCACGGTCGCCATGCTCGAGCGCGAGCAGGCCGAGCTGGGCCTGCACTCCATCGCTCAGCGGGGCAAGGTGGTCACCTTCGCCACCAGCGGACCGCAGCACGTCGGCGATCGCATCGAGCGCCACCAGCGAGCCGCCGGGCAGCTCATCGAGGCCTTCGGTGATCCACCGCCAGCGATGCGGCAGACCGCGCACGGTGCCGGCTGCGTCCTGGAAGTCGTACTGCGCGACGTCGATGGGGAGCTTGAGGCGGGCCAGGTCGGCTGCCGACTGCGCCACCTCAGCTCCGGTCCTGGCCGTTCATGTCCGCGGGCGGCCGGGCGTCGACGAGTAACGCCTGGATGATCTCCCCCGCTGCGACCGGGTCGTCGACCGGCCGGGCGCTGGGCCCTCGGTGCCAGCCCTCGGCGATGCCGAGCACCTGACCCGAGGCCTCGATGACCCGCCCGTTGACCGCGGAGGAGTGCACCGACGCGAGCCAGGTGACAACAGGGGCGATCCAACGGGGGCTGACCGCGTCACGCTGCTCGTCGGGGATCTGACCCATGCCGAGGTCTTCTGTCATGCGGGTCAGCGCTGCGGGTGCAACCGCGTTCACCGTCACCCCGTAGCGCTCCAGTTCGAGGCTGGCAATGAAGCTGAACGCAGCGATCCCCGCCTTCGCCGCCCCGTAGTTGGTCTGACCCGCGTTGCCGTAGATGCCCGAGACCGACGATGTGTTGATCAGCCGTGCATTGAGCTCCTCGCCCGCCTTGGACCGATCGCGCCAGTAGGCCGCGGCGTGGTGTGCCGGAGCGAAGGTGCCCTTCAGGTGCACGTTGATGACCGAGTCGAACTCCTCTTCGGTCATGTTGGCCAGCATCCGGTCGCGCAGGATGCCCGCGTTGTTGATGACCACGTCGAGGCGGCCGAAGGAGTCGACGGCCTGCTGCACCATCCTCTTCGCTCCCTCGAAGTCGGCCACGTTGTCGGTGTTGGCCACCGCTTCGCCGCCCGCCTCGAGGATCTCCGCCACCACCTCGGCCGCGGGTCCGGAATCGGTGCCCGAGCCATCACGGCTCCCCCCGAGGTCGTTGACGAGCACCTTCGCCCCCTCGGCAGCCAGCATCAGTGCGTATTCGCGGCCGATGCCGCGACCCGCACCCGTGACCAGGCACACCCTGTCGTCGCACAATCCCACCGTTCAGTCCCCCTCCGGCGCTTCTGCCGGCTCGTCGTCGGATGTGATCAACGCGTCGACGAACTCGTCCGCGTCGAAGTCGACCAGGTCGCCCGCCGTCTCGCCAAGGCCCACCAGCTTCACCGGCAGGCCGAGCTCGGAGCGGATGGCGAACACGATCCCGCCCTTGGCCGAGCCGTCCAGCTTCGTGAGCACCACACCGGTCACGTCGGTGGCCTCGGCGAACTGCCTCGCCTGGTTGAGCCCGTTCTGACCGGTTGTGGCGTCGAGCACCAGGAGCACCTCGGTCACATTGCCGGCACCCTTGTCGGCGACCCGGCGCACCTTGGAGAGCTCATCCATGAGGTTCGTCTTGGTGTGCAGTCGCCCGGCGGTGTCGGCCAACACCACGTCGGCGTCCCTGGAGGCAGCGGACTCGACGGCGTCGAAGATCACAGACGACGGGTCACCGCCCTCGGCGCCGCGCACCAACTCAGCGCCGCAGCGCGTGGCCCACGTCTGGAGCTGTTCGGCGGCGGCTGCACGGAACGTGTCGCCCGCCGCCATCACCACGGTGTCGCCGCCGTCGGTGAGGCGGCGACCGACCTTGCCGATCGTGGTCGTCTTGCCGACCCCGTTGACTCCCACGAAGAGCCAGATCGTCGGGGCCGAGTCGGACCGGGCGAGGTCCACAGGCCCCGCGAGTGTGGTCTTCATCGTGGCCTTGAGCGTGTCGACCAGCTCAGCGGTGGTGGTGAGCTTCTGCTCGCGGACGGTCTCGCGGACCTCGTCGAGCAGCTCCTGGGTCGGCCCGATACCCACATCCGCGAGGATCAGTGCCTCCTCCAGTTCCTCGTAGGCCGCGTCGTTGATCTCGGTGCGCGAAAGCACCGATCCCACGTAGCCGGTGAACGCGGAGCGCGCCCGGCCGAGACGATCGCGGAACGAGGGGCGAACGAGCTCCTCGAGTTCCGCCTCGGCGACCTCGGGCTCAGCGACCTCCGGCTCTGCGAGCTCAGGCTCCGCCTCGACGACGTCCGTGGCCTGTTCGTCGGGCGGTGCCTCGAGCATGTCGGTGTCACCGCCGAGCTTCGGGCGGCCTGACGGCACCTCCGGCGGCAGCGAGCGGCGGCGGCTGACCTCGACGAATGCAAGGCCGCCCACGATCACGAGCACGATGAGGACGATGATCACGAGTTCCATTGCGGCGAATCCTAGGCCCGCCCAACGACTGTGCTCCCATGGCGCCGCGGCGGCCGCCGTCCCGGGCACACTGAGTACCGCATCAGTCACCACCCACACCGGGGCGCGGCGACGCCCCGTTGGCCCCTACCGTCAAGTGGGGGACGAAACGTCCCCCTCACCCCAGGCCCCCAGGGCCGTCCAGACCGCCAACCCACGGAGGCACTGCAGCGTGCAACCCGGCTCCACACCCCCAGACAGCGGCGCAGCGCCCGAAGGCATTCCAGAGGCCTCCGCACCCGATGCAGCAGCTGCAGCGGCCCGCATCGAGGCGCTGCTGTTCGAGATGCGCAAGGTGATCGTCGGCCAGGACCGAGCACTCGAGCGCATCCTGGTGGCGCTTGTGTCCTCCGGGCACGTGCTGCTCGAGAGCGTCCCCGGGCTCGCCAAGACGCTGGTGGTCGAGACGCTCGCCGACGCGGTCGGCGGGTCGTTCTCCCGCATCCAGTTCACCCCCGACCTGCTGCCCGCGGATGTTGTCGGCACGCGCATCTACCGCGCAAGCAGTGAGCAGTTCGACGTCGAGCTCGGGCCCGTGTTCGCCAACTTCCTGCTCGCCGATGAGATCAACCGCGCACCAGCGAAGGTGCAATCGGCCCTGCTCGAGGTCATGGCCGAGAAGCAGGTCACGATCGGCGGGCAGCGCCACATGGTCCCCGACCCCTTCCTCGTGCTCGCCACGCAGAACCCGATCGAGTCCGAGGGCGTCTACCCACTGCCTGAAGCCCAGCGCGACCGCTTCTTGATGAAGGTGGTGATCGACTACCCGGCTCCGGGTGAGGAGATCGAGATCGTGCAGCGCATGGGCACCAACCCGCCCGAGGCCGGCGAGGTCGTGTCGATCGCCGAGGTCCGCGAGCTGCAGCGCGCGGCTGACGCAGTGTTCGTCGAGCGCAGCGTGATGGAGTACGCCGTCAACCTCGTTCTGTGCACCCGCACGCCGGAGAACTTCGGGCTGCCGGAGCTGCGCACCTATATCGAACTGGGCGCCAGCCCGCGTGCATCCATCGGCCTCATCCGAGCGGGCCGGGCTCTCGCCATGATGCGGGGTCGCACATACCTCACACCCCAGGACGTGTTCGACGTGGCCCCGGAGATCCTCCGCCACCGCCTGTTGCTCTCCTATGAGGCACTCGCGGTAGACATCGATGTGGAGAACGTGCTGGCGCGGGTCCTCGGCACCGTGCCCGCGCCGGCGCTCAACACGTCCCCGGGCACTGATCCCGCGGCCCCGGCGGGAAGCGGAGATGCCTGGCACGGCTCGGGAACCGATTCCCAGCCCTGGGTGGTGCGACCGTAGTGAGCGGCCTCACCGGCACCCTCGGCCTCGTCGGGGAGCGTCCAGCAGAGGAGATCATCCGGCGCCTCACACTCGATGTGTCGCGGCGCCTCGACGGCATGCTGCACGGCGACTTCATGGGTCTGGTCCCGGGCCGCGGCAGCGAGCCGGGCGAAACCCGCGAATACGCCCCGGGCGACGATGTGCGGCGTATCGACTGGAACGTCACCGCCCGCACACAGCACCCGCATGTGCGTGAGACGATCGCGGATCGCGAGCTCGAGGCGTGGATGCTGGTCGACCGGTCGTCGCGGATGGACTTCGGCACGGCTTCATGCGAGAAGCGGGACCTGGCCCTGGCAGCAGCCGCGGGCATGGGCCTGCTGGTGACGGGCGGCGGCAACCGCGTAGGTGGCGTGCTGCTGCGCGGAGGGTCCACCGAGACGGTCCCCCCGCGTGGCGGACGGAAGCACCTCCTCGGCCTGCTCGAGCGAACGATGCAGACACCCCGCTCCGACGGCACCGGCCCGGCGGACCTCGAGGTCGGGCTTCGACGTGTGGGGGCGATGTCCCCACGCCGCGGCCTGGTGGTGGTGATCTCGGACTTCGCTACCGACCCGCAGCGCTGGTCCACGGCGCTCGGCACGGTGTCGCTGCGCCACTCGGTGCTCTGCATCGAAGTACTCGACCCCCGAGACCTGGAACTGCCGAAGGTGGGGCTGATCGAGTTCATCGATCCCGCGACCGGCGAGGTACGCGAGGTCAACACCGACAGCGAGCGTGTGCGCAACGACTACGCAGCGGCCGCCGCCCAGCAGCGCGGCGAGCTCCGGCAGGCCATCCGCTCGAGTGGGTCTGACCACCTGTTGCTGCGCACGGACTCCGACTGGGTGATGGATCTGGCCCGCCATGTGTCGCGCCGGCGCCACCGCGCCGAGGTGATGGCACAGAGGGCTCCGCGATGAGCGACAACTTCCTCGCCCCGGGCCGGCTGTGGCTACTCCTCGGAGTCGTGGCCCTGGCGGCCGTGTACGTGTTCCTGCAGTTCCGCAAGTCCCGCTACGCGGTGCGTATCTCCTCGATGGAACTGCTCGACAAGGTTGCGCCGGCACGGCCCGGTTGGCGGCGCCACGTCGTGGCCGGGGTTTTCCTTGCGGGGATCGCAGGGCTCGTGGTGTCGTTCGCCCAGCCGGTTGCGGTCGCGAAGGTGCCCAGGGAGCGATCCACGATCGTGGTGGCGATAGACACTTCGCTGTCGATGATGGCTACCGACGTCGCACCAAGTCGCCTCGAAGCAGCCCAGGAGGCCGCCAAGGAATTCGTCGAGGGCCTGCCCAGCGAGCTCAACGTTGCCCTCATCGGCTTCGCCGGCACGGCGCAGCTGCTGGTGCCGCCGACCCAGGACCGCGTGATGGTCACGACGGCTATCGACGGCCTCGAGCTCGAGGAGGCAACGGCGATCGGTGATGCGGTGCGCCTTTCGGTGGACGTCATCGACGACCAGGCCCAGCGGACCGAAGAGGGCACCCCGGATGCAACGGTCGTGATGATCTCCGACGGCGAGACGACCGTGGGGCTTCCGACCGCCGACGCCATCCCCCTCGCACAGGAGTCGGGCGTGGCGATCAACACCATCGCCTACGGCACCCCCGACGGCGTGATCACCGTCGACGAGGACGGCGACGGGATCGGACAGACTGCAAACGTGCCGGTCAACACCGAGGAGCTCCAGATGCTCGCCGAGCAGACCGGGGGCGTCGCACGTACCGCCGGCAGCGCCGGCGACCTCGAGCAGGTCTACTCCGACTTCAGCTCAAGCATCGGCTTCGATGAGGAGCCGACCGACATCGCGTACCGGTTCGCCGGATTCTCGCTCGCGATCCTCACGGTGGGTGCGGTTCTGTCACTCTGGTGGCTCCAGAGACTCCCCTGACAAGACACACGCCTTCCGGCACCGGGTAACCGATTCCAGATGACCTCGCTCCCCTGCTCCCCGAACAAGATCCTGGCGATTGCCACGGTGGCGGCATCCGCACTGCTGGCCGCATGCGGCGGTGGGAGCCAGATGAGCCGCCAGGACTTCGTCGACAACCTGGAATCGCAGGGCGAAGGCCTGATCAACGAGGCGATCGCCTCGTGCATGTACGACGGCCTCGACGACGACCCCGAAGCCGCCGACGCAGTCGGCGACTGGAACGAGGGTGACTCGGTGCCACCAGAACTGCTCGACCTGGCGGTGGCCTGCCTGGGGGACCCGCCCGATACGCCTGGCAGCTGAGAGGGAGCTTCCTCTCAGGAGCGGCGGAGGTCGCGTTCGCCACCTTCGGGCGTCCACCAACGGATTCGCATCTCCTCGCCTTCGATGGTGACCAGCGACAGGGAGCACACCCTCAGTTCTGACATGTCGCCGTCCATCGAGGCGTCCTCGCCGAAGATCTGCCGAATCAACCGCTGCGACACCTCGGGTTCGAGGGCCTGTGCGATCGCCTCGACCCTTGCATCACCTGCGCCCTCGCCCATTTCCTCGTCGAGCGGCGCCGAATGCACTGCACAGCGGGGGTCGCGCAGGAGGTCGGCACCGCGGCGCGATGAGTCCATGGACCCCATCCAGAACATGCCGTCGTTGAACATCACGTTGGTGCCGGTGACCCTCGGTCGCCCGTCCGCGTGCAGAGTGGCCACCACGTGGTGCGGGTGGGCCTCGAATCGGTCCTGCACCGCCTGGGCCAGTTCGGGGGCCGAATCGACAACCTCTGACCACCTGGCGCTCGGGCGTTGCTTGTCGCTCACCTGACGTCCACCACTTCGGACGCCCGTTCGGCCACGACCTTTGACGAGCCGCCCTGCTCCATCGACACGCCGTACAGCACATCGGCGGCTTCCATCGTGCGCTTCTGGTGGCTCACGATCACGAGCTGTGCCGAGGAACGGAACTCGGTGACCAGGTCGAGGAACCGGTGCAGGTTGACGTCGTCGAGCGCGGCCTCGACCTCGTCCATGACGTAGAACGGAGACGGCCGCGAGCGGAACACCGCGAAGAGGTACGCGAGCGCAGTCAGGGAACGCTCGCCACCCGAGAGCAGCGACAGCTTCTTGACGTTCTTGCCCGACGGACGGGCCTCGATCTCGATGCCCGTGTCGAGCAGGTTGTTGGGATCGGTGAGGCGCAACTTGCCGGCACCGCCGGGAAAGAGCGTCTCGAACAAGTGGGTGAAGTTCTCGCTCACGTCGGCGAAGGCGGCGGCGAACACGTTGACGATCTCCTCGTCAACCGCCTTGATGACCTTGCCGAGCTCCCGGCGCGTCTGGCGCACGTCGTGCAGCTGTCCATCGAGGAACGTGTGGCGCTCGGAGAGCTCCTCGAACTCCTGGAGTGCCAGCGGGTTGATCGGCCCCATCGCCTTCAGTTCGCGCTGCAGATCGCGGGCCCGACCCGCCGGGGTCACGCCCTCTTCGAGCAGCGGGCACTCCGCTGCCAGCGCGGCGTCGGGCTCGGCGTCGAGCTCATTGCGGATCATCTCGGTGGCCGCCTCGAGGCGGGTGCGCACCTCGGCATCGCCGATCTCCGCCTTCTGTAGCTTCGCAGTGGTCTCGGCCAGTTGGGCTTCCGCATCGGTGCGCTCCGAGCGCAGCGATTCGAGACGCTCGGTAGCGGCCCGCGCTGCTTCGGACTGGCGGCGGCGTTCCTCCCTGCGGGCCTCGAGGTCAGACTCGATTGCCCGCATCCGCACCGTGACGAACTCGCCCAGCCGTTCGGTGGCAGCGGCGCGGGCTTCGAGCAGGACCCGCTTCGCGGCTGCCTCCTCGGCGTCGGAGGCGAGACCCTCGAGGCGCTCATCGAGGTGTTCGAGGCGGTCCGCCACATAGCGGCTGCGCTCGGAGAGGGCCGCTGAGCGTACGTCGCTGTCGGTGCGCTGCGAGCGCACTTGCGCGGTGCGCTGCTCGAGCTTCTCGCGCGTCTCAGCCATCTCGGCGGCGGCACGCGACAGCTCCGCCTCCTCGGCTTCGAGCCTGGGCAATTCCGCCTCGAGTGTTGTGATGCGCTCCACCTCACCGGCGAGCCGCGCTGCGATCTGCTCCACGAGGTCGTCGAGATCAGAGACCTCCTGGGCCACCTCGGAGGCGTCCAGCGCCAGGCGGTCAGCTGCCTCGGAGCTGCGCGACATGGCGGACTCGTTGGTGTCGCGGGCGCGCTCGGCCTCCGCCAGCACCGCTCTTGCCGACGCGAGGGACTCTGTGGCCAGGCCAGCGGCCTCGGCAGCCATCGCCATGTCGCCGTGGGACTGCTCCGCTGCCTGTTGGGCCTCTTCGAGGGCAGCGCCGGTGGCCCCGGAGCCCGCCGCGCCGAGGCGCCATCCACCCGAGCCGAAGCGGTGCCCGTCGGTGGTGACCACCACGGCGTCAGGCCACTGGGCCGCCAGTTGGGCGGCGTCCTGCCATCCGCCGTGTACTGCTGCGGCGCCGTTGAGCAGCCGGTCGAGCAGGTTGGACACATCCGCGGAGCGCTCGACCCCGGGTGCGCAACGCACGTGGTCGCGCACCGGTTCGCCACCCGGAGGTGTGTGCTTCGAGCCGGCAGCCATGCCGAGGGCCAGCACTGCGCCGCTGTGGTCGCCGGATGCCAGCGACGACAGGGCCCGGCGGGCGGATTCCAGATCGGCGACCACCACCGCTGCGAGCGCCTCACCCGCAGCTGCCTCGAATGCCTCTTCCCAGCCGGCGTCGACCTCGACGAGGTCCCGCAGTGTTCCGAGCACGCCGTCGAGTCCACTCAGACGCTGGGCGCCGGCACCCTGGCGGGCATCGTCGAGGGCGAGGGCGAGTGCCTCCACCCGGGCGGTCCACGCGGAGTGGGCTGCCTCGGTGTCGCGGGCGGCGGTGGTGGCCTGTTCCTCGGCTGCTTCCGCAGACAGCAGACCATCGGAGGCCCGGCGCGCTGACTCGATCAGGCGGGGCGCGGCCTCGCGTGCCTGCTTGGTCGCCCCCAGCGCTGCATCTCGCTCGTCGGTGAGGCGGTCCAGACGCTCAGCCAGGGCCGCACGGCGGCGCGTGAGCTGATCACGGTCGGTGCCGCTGCGCTCCCTGGCGGTACGCAGCGCAGCGAGCTCGCTCCGCATGGCTGCCGCCTCGCCGGTGGGCGCATCCACACCATCGCCCCACTGCTCCTCGAACAACTCCCACTGCTGTGCGAGGCCCGACTCGGCTGCCGTCAGGTCGGTCTCGCCCGCAGTGAGCTCCGCAGCCTCGGAGTTGATCTGCTCCGATTCGCTGCGCAGTTGGGCACGCTCGGCTTCCAGCGAAGCCACGACGGCTTCGTCGACGGCCGCGTCGAGTTCGCGCTGGATGCTGCGGCGCCGTTCGGCCAGCAGTGCGACCTGGCCGCGACCGCGCTCGCGCACCGTCTCGAGGCGCACAAGCGTGTCGCCGAGGTCCGTTGCGCCGAGCGCTGACAGCTCTGCTTCCGCGGTGGCGACGCGGGCATCCAGGTCTGCCAGCCGCGCCTTGAGGCTCTCGCCCATTGACGCGAGCTCTTTCTGGGAGGCAGCCGAGTTGGCGAGTTGCGCCTTGAGACGGGCCAGTTCGCGCCCGGCCAGATGGAGCCGCAGTGCCGAGAGTTCCGCCACGAGGTCGCCGTGGCGACGTGCCGCGTCGGCCTGGCGTTCGAGCGGGCGCAGCTGGCGCCTGACCTCCCGCAACAGGTCCTGGATCCGGGTGAGGTTGGCCTCGGTGGAGGCGAGTCTGCGCTCGGCGCGCTCCTTGCGGCGTCGGAACTTGAGCACGCCGGCGGCCTCTTCGATGATGAGACGCCGATCCTCGGGACGTGCGTTGAGCACTCCATCGATGTTGCCCTGGGACACGATCACATGCTGCTGGCGGCCCACGCCGGAGTCGCTCAGGAGTTCCTGGATGTCGAGCAGCCGGCATGGCGTGCCGTTGATCGAGTACTCGCTGTCGCCGCTGCGGAACAACAGGCGGGTGATCGTGACCTCGGTGAACTCGATCGGCAGGAGCCCCGCTGAGTTGTCGATCGTCAGGGATACCTCGGCACGACCGAGAGCGGGGCGCTTCTCGGTTCCGGCGAAGATCACGTCGTCCATCTTCTGGCTACGAACGGCCGAGGGTGCCTGTGCCCCGAGCACCCAGCCGATCGCATCCACGACGTTGGACTTGCCGGACCCGTTGGGACCCACCACGACGGTGACCCCCGGCTCGAGTTCGAGACTTGCTGCGTCAGCGAAGGACTTGAAGCCCTTGATGCTCAGGTTTTTCAGGAACAACTTGTTCTCCCCCCAGCCAGCAGATGATCAGACCTGGGTCTGCTCGCAGAAGTAAGTGGTGATGTTTCCGTAACGCGCCTTGACGATCGGGCCCCGCGCACGCGGGCTCATCTCCCCAGCCCTGCGGTACACGGCGAGGTGGTCCTGGTAGCCCCCGGGCTCGCCCTTGACGTCGGTCCAGCCGTCCTCGCCGATGGTGGTGCCGCCGTACTTCACGGCGTCGTGCATCGTCTCGACCACCGCTCGGTACAGACGGCGGATCTCCGAGGTGGCCAGGCTGTCGGGTGTTCGGTCGTAGCGAAGCCCGGCGTGGAACAGGATCTCGTCGGAGTAGACGGGGCCGATCCCGACCAGGAAGCTGTCGTCCATCAGGATGCCCTTGAGTTTGCCGCTGCGGCGAAGCAGCGATTCGCCGAACACCGTCCACGAGATGGGCTCATCGACGGGATCGAGGCCGAGGTCCGCCAGTTCGGGGTGTGCCTCGGCGATCTCCTCGACCGCGAGCCACTCGACCTGGGCCTTCTTCTTCGGATCGAGCAGGCGGAGCTGCCCGCCCTGGGTGAAGCTGACGATCAGCGCAGTGCCCTTCTCGACATCGTCCTTCTCCTTGTTGCGGCGCAGGCTGGAGTCGGGGCCGAGCGTGATGAGCAGCTCGTGGGTCTTGGCATAGCCCAGCCCGATCATCATCCCGTGGCGCACCACCCCGCTGCCCTTGAGGCCTTCGATCTCGCCCGGGAGCGTCTTTCGGGTGATACCTGAGAGCACCCCGGCGACGGGTACCTCGATCTTCTTGACCTTGCGGTCGCCGACCTCACGATCGAGCTCGCGCCTCAGAAGTTCGATCTCGGGTAGCTCAGCCATCTTGGGGGTCTCCAGTGTTCGTGGCAGTTGTGCTGCCGGACTCGGTCGCGCCGGCAGCTCCATCGGTCTCGAGGCGGTCGTACGCCTCCGCAGCGGCGGCCTGTTCGGCTTCCTTCTTCGTTCGACCCTCACCGGTTCCCAGTTCGTCACCGTGGACGGTGACCGAAGCGGTGAAGACCTTGGCATGCTCCGGGCCTGACCCGCTCAACTCGTAGTTGGGCAGCTCGCCGAAGCGCTGTGCCGAGAGCTCCTGAAGGCGTGACTTGTGGTCGGTCATGAACGCACCTTCAGCGACTTCCAGCAGGCGGTCCTCGTAGAGGTCGACGATGAGTTGCCGCGACGCGCCGAAACCACCGTCGAGGAACACCGCGCCGAACACCGCTTCCAGGGCGTCAGCGAGGATGGACGGCTTGTCGCGGCCGCCGGTGCTCTCTTCGCCCTTGCCGAGCTTGATGGCCTCTCCGAGGCCGACCTCGCGTGCGATCTCGGCGAGCATCACCGTGTTGACCAATTCGGCGCGGCGACGAGCGAGCACGCCTTCGGGCTCGTCGTCGTAGGCGCCGTAGAGGTTGTCGGTGATGGCGACACCGAGGACCGAGTCGCCGAGGAACTCGAGCCGCTCATTGGATGGAACCCCGCCGTTCTCGGCACACCACGACCGGTGGCGCAGCGCCAGTTCGAGCAGCGAGGGGTCGTCGAAGTCGTACCCGAGCGAGTCGGGCGGAGTGGCAGCTGTGGGGGGTGTTGTCTCAGAGCCGTGCGAGGACGTAGTCGACGGCATCTCGGACTGTTTTCAGGTCCTCGAGGTCATCATCCTCGATCCGAAACCCAGCGCTTCGTTCCCCCAGTTCCTCTTCGAGCGCTTCCACGAGCTCGATCAGCGCCAGTGAGTCGGCGTGCAGGTCTTCTGCGAAGGAGTCACCCTCCTTGACCGACGCGGGGTCGATCTCGAGGATGTCGGCCAGTCGGTCCTGGACCAGGGCCAGGATCTCCTGGCGGTCCACCGGACCCTGTTGCACATGCGTTTCGGCAGGCACTTCGGGATGTGCTCCTGTTCGGTGGCCGGGCCCGAGCGGCACGGCTCTGTGGTTGGACGCGGCCGGCAATCGGCCCTGGTCTCTTGGGCGACCACCCTAGTTGGCTACGCACCCCCGACGGAGTGACCAACTCGGACGGCAGAACGACACGTGATGTGCCGAAACTCCCCGGAGAGTAGTGACGGTCGGAAGGTCAGTCGACTTCGATGGCCTGCCGGCCGCCGTACCACCCGCAGTTGTCGCACACTACGTGAGGGCGCTTCACGACGTTGCACCGCGGGCACGTGCTTCGGGCGGACGACTCGAGGCGCCAGTTGGACGCCCGACGGCTCCGGGTCTTCGACTTCGATGTCTTCTTCTTGGGTACGGCCATGATCGTCCTCGATCGAACTGCTGGCCCCGGCGCGACAGCACAACGGGGCGTATTGCGGGAACCAGCGATTGTAGCGTCAGTCGGCCGAAGGGTCGAAGCGGAGCTCGGACAGCTTCGACCACCGAGGGTCACCGCCCGACTCCGCGGAGCCTTCCCCGCCACTCTCGCCGCCGCCCCGACCGGCATCACCGGAGTCCGCCCGGGCCGGGTCCTCATCGCCCACGGCCACCGGAAACGCCCCGGGAGCAGGGCCGTCGCAGTCCGCCTTGCACAGCGGCGCCAGCGGAAGCCCCAGGAGCACCGCATCGCGCACCACGTCGGTCAGGTCGACCCAGCCCTGGTCTATCGGGTGCACGTCGTCGTGCTCGTCGTCGTCGCCGGCCACCCAGCGCTGTGGGTCATCGACGAACAGCTCGCTGAACTCGGTGCGGCCTTCACCGCCCGCCTCCCCCAGGCAGCGCCGGCACGAGCCCGTCCACGAGAAGTCGACCGAGCCGACGACCCGCACACCACCCGCGACCGTCTCGAGTTCCACCGACACCACCGCTGGGTCACCGGTGGGCTGGGCGTCGCCTATGCGCTGCACCTGCACAGGCACGGAACGCACCTCGGAGCTCTGGCCCGCCGGGTCCCGGCGCAGCTCCAGTACCCGGAAACGCAGATCGTCGGGGCCGCTGCCGCCAGCGCCTCCCCCGCCTGGGGCAACCACTAGCGCTCCTGGTCGTAGAGCTCAGAATCCTCGCCGGGAAGCGGAAGCTCGTCTTGTTCACCCTGCTCGAACCCGCGCAGTTCCGACTCCTCGATCGTGGGAGCGGCGAGGCGCTCACGGCCGACCACGACCGACTGCTGCACCTTGGCCAGCACGTTCTCGAAGCTGGCGAGGCGCTGGTCACAGAAGTCCTCGGCTTCGCGGCGCATCCGCCGGGCGTTGGCCTCCGCTTCCTCGTTGATGTGGCGAGCACGCGCTTCGGCGGCCTTGACCACCTCGGTGCGCTGCACCATCTGGGCCACCTGCGCCTTGGCCTCGCCTATCAGATCCTCGGCCTCGCGCTTGGTGCGCGCCATGTACTCCTCGCGCTCCTTGAGCAGCCAGCGCGCTGAGCGCAGTTCTTCGGGCAGCCGCTCGAGCGAGTCGTCGAGCAGGTCCAGCAGCTCGTCGCGGTTGACCCGCACCGACGCGGACATCGGGATGCCGGGCGCGGCCTCGATCAACTCGATTGCCTTGCGCAGGTAGTCCTCGACCTCGGGCGCCGTGTAGCCCTGGCGCTGC
The DNA here is from genome assembly GCA_024222295.1 of Actinomycetes bacterium. Classification (NCBI taxonomy): domain Bacteria; kingdom Bacillati; phylum Actinomycetota; class Actinomycetes; species Actinomycetes bacterium. The sequence continues at coordinate 399,814 of JAAEPF010000002.1, read as the reverse complement.
TGGCGCGGAGCCTGCCGCGCCTCGCGCTCGCGGGGTTCGTCGTCGTGGGATGCGTTCATCGCCTACCAGTGTGCGCCCTCGCGCGCTCAAACGTGTGGTTTTTGGTCCTCAGCCGCCTGAGGCATACCGCTCCTTGAGCCTGCTGGCCACGCAGTCGGGCACCATGCCGTCGACCGCACCACCGAATCGCGCCACCTCGCGGATGAGCTTCGAGGCGAGAAACGAGTTGCCCGAGGCAGAGGGAATGAACAGAGTGTCGACACCGGAGATGTTGCGGTTCATCTGGGCCATCTGCAGCTCGGACTCGAAGTCGGACACGGCCCTCAAGCCCTTGACGATGAAGTCGGCGCCCTCGTCGCGAGCGAGGTCGACCACGAGCGAGGAGAACATCGTGACCGTGACGTTGTCGAGGTGCCCGAGCGACTCCTCGATCAGGTCCTCGCGCTCATCGAGTGAGAACAGCGGCTCACCCTTCTGCGGGTTGCGCATCGCGGCCACCACGACCCGGTCGAACAGGCGGGAGGCGGTCTCGACAATCTCGACGTGCCCGTTGTGTATCGGGTCGAACGAGCCTGGGTACAGCGCAACGGTCACGGGATGTCATTCCCCTTCTGAACTGTGGTCCGAGCCCCCGGATCGACCCGGGCGCTCCACGATGGTCACCACCGTAGTGCCATAGGTGCGTCGCCTCACCACCGACCAATCACCGTCGATCTGCAGCTCCCGGCCTGACTCGAGCACCGCCATCGGGGCCGGTAGTGCATCGAGCAGCTCGGCCCAACCATCGAAGTCGTACGGCGGGTCCGCAAGCACGATGTCATAGGCCGCGCTGCGCGCCGCAGGCGAGCGCAGGTGGTCGAACACATCGCGTCGCAGCACGGTTGCCCGGCCCCCGAACCGGGTGGTCGCCAGGTTCTCGTTGACCGCTTCGACAGCAGCGCGGGACGCGTCTGTGAACGTGCAGCGCTCGGCACCGCGCGACAGCGCCTCGATGCCGAGCGCCCCGCTACCCGCGAAGGCATCGAGTACGCGGGCGCCCTCGATCGCCCCGAGCGACCCGAGCGCATTGAACGTGGCTTCGCGGACCCTGTCGGTGGTGGGTCGCACCTCCCTGCCCGGCGGTGCGACAAGACGAAGGCCCCGCGCTGTGCCGGCGACCACACGCATCAGCCGACCAACGCGGCGGGCGGCAGCGTCGGAAGCGATGAAACAGGCGCGAAGGCGATGGTGATCGCGGAGTCGGCCCCGATGATCGGCACATCCTCGGGGTCGGTCACCACGAGGCGCACGTCAGTACCGCTGTCGACCGCGGCGGGCGTGTAGTACCAGAGCTGCACCTCGCCCGGCTCGGCTCCGTCGCGGCCGAGTACGCAAGGATCGCCGGTGGAGAACGTGCTACCTGCGACAGCCACGGATTCACCGTCGACATCCACCGCCTGGGGAGCCCAGCGCTCGTCCATCGAAACCGAACCGGTTCCGAGCTCGACCCCGACCAGCGACATGACGTCGCCGATGGTCACGGCGTGGCCGACCTCGTCACCGTCGCCGGGGGCCACGGTCAGCAGGCCCGACGAGTCGACGGCCAGCCCACCTGTCGCAGCGACCGCGGGGATCTCCAGGAACCGGCCGCAGATGTTGACGCCGATCCACACCGGCCAGGTGTCACCGACCGCAACGCCATCGCCGAGCGCCGCGATGTCCTCGGCCAGCACGGTCTCCGGGGCGAGGGCGCTGACCTCACCGGAGTGGTCGTGGGTGACGTCGTCGGTGGGCCGTGGGCGGTTCGATTCGAAGCCGCTCTCGTCGTCACCGCCCGAACACGCCGCGCAGAGAAGCGCCACGACCACAAGGGCTGCCCGAATGCAGAGGCGGAGTTTCGCAGGCACATCCGGACAGTACCGGGTGCGCCGTGGCTCCCCAGCGTCGCGTGTGACAGGCTCCAACTGCGATGAGCAGCGCCAAGAGCAACGAGCCGCCCACAACGAACCGGCCCGCCCCGGGCACCTGGAACACCCCGGTCGAGCTCGGCCCGCTGACCCTGCGAAACCGGGTCATCAAGGCCGCGACCTTCGAGGGCCGCTGCGAGAAGAACCAGGTCTCCGACGAGCTGATCGAGTTCCACCGCGAGGTCTCCGCCGGTGGAGTGGCCATGACCACTCTCGCGTTCTGTGCCGTGTCACGCGATGCCCGCGGTGCACCCGGCGAGCTGGTGCTGTCCTCACAGAGCGCGCCCGGCCTCTCCCGCCTGGCCGACGCCGTGCACGCCGAGGGTGCGCTCGTGGCCGCACAGGTGGGCCACGCCGGCGCGGTCGCTGCAGGAATCGGCGTGAAGGCCGCTTCCCCGTCGCCGGTGTTCTCACCTCTTGCGATGCAACGCACCCGCGGGCTGGAAGAGACAGAGATCCGGTCGATCATCGGTGACTTCGCCGCCGGGTCCCGGTTGCTGGCCGAAGCCGGTTTCGATGCCATCGAGCTGCACTTCGGCCACGGATACCTGCCATCGGAGTTCCTGAGCCCGAAGCTCAACAAGCGCAACGACGGCTGGGGTGGCTCGATCGAGAACCGCGCCAGGTTCTGCCGCGAGATAGCAGGGGCTGTTCGGTCTGCTGTGGGCGACGAGGTGGCGGTCACCGCGAAGCTCAACATGGACGACGGCGTGCGCGGCGGCCTCTGGCTGGACGAATCGGTGAAGGTCGGCCGCCTCCTCGAGGACGACGGACACCTCGACGCGCTGGAGCTCACCTGCGGCAGTTCGCTTCAGAACCCCATGTACCTCTTCCGTGGCGAGGTGCCGCTGGACGAGATGTCGATCGCGGTGCCCAAGATGGTGCGCCCGGGCTTCAGGATCGCCGGCGGCCTCTTCCTCAAGGAGTACCCCTTCGAGGAGGCCTACATGCTGCCGATGGCGAGGCAGTTCCGCGAGGCTCTGTCCATGCCGTTGATCCTCCTCGGTGGCATCAACCGCGCCGACACCATCGACCGGGCGGTTGAGGACGGCTTCGAGATGGTCGCCATCGGCCGCGCTCTGCTGCGCGACCCACAGCTGCTGAGGAAGTTCGAGGCGGGCGAGGCCGAAGAAGGCCTGTGCGTGCACTGCAACAAGTGCATGCCCAGTATCTACACCGGCACCCGCTGTGTGCTCGTCTGAGCGGAGCCGGCCCCTCAGCCCTTGGTGAGGAACTCCTCGTCCTCGTCCGCGAGCAGAACGTCGATCTCCTCGGCCAGCAGCGGGTGGGCATCGAGGCCGGTGCCGTCGCCCACCAGGTCGAACGCCACTGCGCGCGCCTGTTCGACCAGCGGCCGGTCGCGGCGCAACGAGGCCAGCTTCAGGTCGCTGCGGCCTTTCTGTGAGGTGTCCATCACGGTGCCTTCGCCCCGTAGTTCGAGGTCGACCTCCGCGAGTTCGAACCCGTCGGTCGTGCGCACCATGGCCGCGAGGCGTTGCTCGCCGTCGGGAGTCAGCTCGTGGTGGGCGATCAGCACGCAGTGGCTCGGATGGCTGCCCCGCCCGACCCGGCCCCGCAACTGGTGCAGCTGTGCGATGCCGAAGTGGTCGGCATCCAGCACCACCATCACAGTGGCCTCGGGGATGTCCACCCCCACCTCCACCACAGTCGTGGCAACCAGCACGTCAAGTCCGCCGTTGCGGAAGGCCTCCATTACCGGGTGCTTCTCGTCGGACTTCATGCGCCCGTGCAACAGGCCGACGGAGAGGTCAGCCAGCTCGCCGGTCGACAGTTCCTCATAGACCGTCTCGGCGGAGGCGGCCTGCACCTTCTCCGATTCGTCTATCAGCGGACAGACCACGAACGTGCGGTGTCCGGCGGCCGCTTGCTTGCGGACCAGATCCCAAGCCGAGTCGACCTCCTCGGTGCTGTGCGCGACACGGGTGAGGATGGGCTGGCGGCCGGGTGGCAGTTCGTCGAGCACGGTCACGTCCAGGTCGCCGTAGACAGTCATGGCCGCCGTGCGCGGGATCGGGGTGGCCGTCATCACCAACACGTCGGCGACGGTGCCGTCGGGATTCGGGGTGCGGAGCGCGGCTCGCTGCTCGACTCCGAAGCGGTGCTGCTCATCGATCACCGCCACGCCGAGCGAGGAGAACTCGATGGTGCCCTGGATGAGGGCGTGGGTACCGATCACGATGTCCACTGACCCATCCGCCAGCCCCGCTTCGGTACGGCGCCTCTCGGCTGCAGGTGTGCGGTTGGTGAGCAGCGCCACCACGAGAGGCCGGCTGCCGAAGAGGTTGTCGTCGGAGTCGAGGTCCACGCCTTCGAGCATCTTGCGCACACCCTCGGCGTGCTGCTCGGCCAGCACCTCGGTAGGGGCCATGAGCGCACCCTGGTGGCCGCCCTGTACCGCGGTGAGCATTGCAGCGAGCGCCACCACCGTCTTGCCCGCACCCACATCGCCCTGAAGCAGCCGGTGCATCGGCACCGGGCGCGCCATGTCGGCGCCGATCTCGTCGATCGCCTTCTGCTGGGCCTTCGTGAGGGGATAGGGCAGCCCCTCGACGAACCGGCCGACCAGCGGTTCCGCGCCGACTCCGACGTCATGGCGAATGCCGGTGGAAGTGGCCTCCATCTGACGCTTGGTGCGCACGAGCGACAGCTGGATGCGAAGCAGCTCATCGAATGCGAGGCGGTGGCGCGCTGCAGCCTGCTCGGCCATCGACTCGGGATCGTGGATGGCCCGCAGTGCTGCGGCGCGGTCGATCAGGTCGAGTCGGTCGAGCAGCTCCCCGGGCACCGGGTCGGCCAGACCGCGTGCATGGCACCGGTCGAGCACCTGGGTGACCCACGCACCGAGTTCCCAGCTGTTGAGGCCGGCCTTGCCGGACTGTGGGTAGATCGGCACGAGCCGCCCGGTGCGGTCACCCACCAGGTCGACCACCGGGTTGGTCATCTGGCGCTTGCCGCGGAACACCTCGACCTTGCCGAACAGCGCCACCTCACCCGTGACCGCCTCGGGGGCGAGCTGGCGGGCCCGCCACGGCTGGTTGAAGAACGTGCAGCGCAAGGAGGCCGAACCGTCGTGCACGTCAACCGTGACCATCGTCTTGCCCCGGCGGGTGCGGCGCGAGTCGGTGCGGCGCACCTCGCCGATGACGAGTGCCTCCTCGCCCTCCACAAGGTCGGCCACCCGGGCCTCTCGCGTGCGGTCCACGTAGCGGCGCGGATAGTGGAAGAGCAGGTCGGCCAGGCTGCGGATCTCCATCTGTGCGAGGCCATCGAGCTTCTTCGGCCCTACACGCGCGAGACGGTCGACTCCCATGGCCGACAGTTCGGCCAACGTGATGGGACCCGCGTTGTCCCCCGGTGCGCTCACCCGGCGGAGCCGACGAGTGAGTCGGCCAGGCCGTCGCCGCCGCCTGCGGCTTCGACAAGCGCGATGCGCAGCTCGCGGGGGCGGCCGACCTCGACGAGTGCCTCGACCACGGCACCCGGAACAGCGCTTCGCACAGCGACCGTCCACGAGTCGCCACCGACGTCCCAGGTGCGGATCTCGGCCATGCCCACCATCAACTCCTCGAGACTGGCCGCTACCTCGACGTCGGCGCCGTCGGGGATGAGCCGGCAGCTCACGTCGTAGAGCAGCAACGAGTCCCGGGCGGTCTGCTCCCCGGACGGCCCGGGGCGACTCGGCAGGGGCTCGCCCGTGACGATGCTGGCCAGCGTGTCGAGCACCAGCAACATGCCCGCAGCCGCCGGGTCGACGCTGCCGCGCGCCGCCAGGCGGGGGTCGTTCTGTGGGCCCCGCTCAAGCTCCTCTATGCCGGCACCGGCGGCGGAGAGGATGACCTCACCGAGCTCGGAGCCTCGGTCGAGGTCTGACAGAGCTGCATCCGCAGCCACGGCCACCACGGCAGTGAAGCCGCCCGGATGGCGACCGTCGTCCGAAGGGGTGAGGAGCTCCGCTCCCGCCTCGAGGCCCAGGGCAAACCGCTGCGAGTCGAGCTGGTCGGCGTTGCACAGCACGTCGCGCATGCCCTCCAGCAGCGTTGCCAAGCGTCGCCCCGACGGGCCAGTGGCTGCAGAGCGGGCGCCATTGACCATCGCAGCGGACACCGAGGCGAAGTCGCGGCCGCTTTCCGCCTCGGCAACCGCTGCCGACAGCGTCGCGGCCATGTCGGAGCCGACTCCCGACGCCGTACGCGCAGGAGTGCCGAGCGCATCGAGCGCAGCAGCATGGTCTTCGAGCACGCGGGCGGCCGTGGTGACTGCCTCCAACCATTCGCTCGGACCGAGCGTGTCGACCGGAACCGTCATGTCACCATCGTACCGAGGCCCCGGACATGAGGGGTTCGAAGCCGGGTCGTCGACGAGCGTCCGCTGGCCACTTGGGCGGCCGCCGCGGCCGGGGCTAACATGGACAGTCGGCCCGGAGCGCTCTGAGGTGTTCCGCACAGGGCCCGTTTCGAAACCCACCCCGCTGCCAGAGGCACGGGACCTGACCGAGGAAAGCAGCCATGGCTTCGGTGTGCGAGATCTGCGACAAGAAACCATCGTTCGGCATGAACGTCAGCCACTCCCACAGGCGCACCAAGCGTCGCTGGAACCCCAACATCCAGCGCATCCGTGTGCAGGTCGGTTCCACCACCAGGCGCATGAACGTGTGCACGAGGTGCATCAAGGCGGGCAAGGTCACCAAGCCGGCCCGCCGTGCTGCGCAGGCATGACCTTGCGGCCACAAGTGGCCGCACCTTCCACGACGGGCCGACGCGGCCCGTCGTTCCGCGTCCGGGCCAACCCGTCGTTACCCTCCAGTAGAGGCGATGCGGCGACGCTCGACCGCCCAACCCGTGACATCCGTCGCTCGCCGCTTTGTGGCGAAACGGTAGGCTCGCTAGCCTCACGACCAGATTGTTACTCCGTTCACAAGCGGCATTCTGCCCTCCGCGATTCCGACCGGAATCGCCGACCGGGGGCATGATCCAGCAGCCGGGTACGGAGATGACCGACTCCCAGGAGAGATCAGGTGCAAGGCGTCATCAAGTCCTACGACCCGGCCACCGGCGACGGAAGCCTGCTGTCGGACAAAGACCTGAGCGAGTACCTGCTCGCCGAGGACGCCTTGGAGGGATCGGTGTTCCGAATGCTCCGTCAGGGCCAGCGTGTCCGCTTCGAGCTCGACGGCTCAGGTCATGCAACGCAGCTGAGCCTGGGCTCCGAGGTCGACATGGGCACCCCCGACTTCGCGGGTCATGCGGACCCACTCACAGAGGGCGGATGACCCACCGCGGGCAAGACGTCGAGACCAGATTTCGTCAAATGACAACAGTTCCGGGCCATGCCAGCAGGCAACCAGAGGCATCCAGGAATACGGCACCCAGGGAATGAGGGAACCATGGCAGCAACTACCAGCAACCAGAAGCTGAAGGACTGGGTCGAGCACTGGGAAGGCGTGTTCGAACCGGACGACGTCTACTGGTGCGACGGCAGCGCCGAGGAATACGACCGTCTCTGCCAGGGGCTCGTCGACAGCGGCACCTTCGAGCGCCTCAGTGAAGCCAAGCGGCCCAACAGCTACCTCGCCCTCTCGGATCCCACAGACGTCGCCCGCGTGGAGGACCGTACCTTCATCGCCTGTGAGAACGCGATCGATGCAGGCCCCACCAACAATTGGCGCCCGCCGGCCGAGCTCAAGGCCGAGATGCTCGACCTGTACCGGGGCTCGATGCGTGGCCGCACCATGTACGTCGTTCCCTTCTCGATGGGTCCGCTCGGCTCCCCCATCGCCCACATCGGCGTGCAGCTCACCGACTCCCCCTACGTGGCCGTGTCCATGCGCATCATGACCCGCATGGGCCAGGGTGCCCTCGATGCTCTCGGCGACGGCGACTGGGTGCCCTGCCTGCACTCCGTCGGCTACCACCTGGTGGATTCCGAGGGCAACGAGCGAGACGACGTGCCGTGGCCCTGCAACGACAACAAGTTCATCTCGCACTTCCCCGAGACCCGCGAGATCTGGTCCTACGGCTCCGGCTACGGCGGCAACGCCCTGCTCGGCAAGAAGTGCTTCGCCCTTCGCATCGCCTCCACCATGGCCCGCGACGAGGGCTGGATGGCCGAGCACATGCTGATCCTCGGCCTCACGCCCCCCGAGGGCGAGACGAAGTACGTGGCGGCCGCGTTCCCCTCCGCCTGTGGCAAGACCAACATGGCGATGCTCATCCCCACGCTGCCGGGCTGGAAGGTCGAGACCGTGGGCGACGACATCGCCTGGATGAAGTTCGGTGACGACGGCCGCCTGCGCGCCATCAACCCAGAGGCAGGCTTCTTCGGAGTCGCCCCGGGTACCTCCGACTTCTCCAACTACAACGCCATGGCGTCCCTCAACGCCAACTCGATCTTCACCAACGTCGCCAAGACCGACGACGGCGACATCTGGTGGGAGGAGATGACCGACGAGGCTCCCGCCCACCTCACGGATTGGAAGGGCAACGACTGGACTCCCGACTCCGAGACCCCGGCCTCGCACCCGAATGCCCGCTTCACCGCACCGGCTTCGCAGTGCCCGTCGATCTCGGACAAGTGGGAGGACCCGGCAGGCGTGCCGATCTCGGCGATCCTGTTCGGCGGCCGCCGCGCCTCCAACGTGCCGCTGGTCACCGAGGCCCGCGACTGGACCCACGGCACCTTCCTGGGCTCGATCATGAGCTCCGAGAAGACCGCAGCCGCCGCCGGCGCGATCGGCCAGGTCCGCTTCGACCCCTTCGCCATGTTGCCGTTCATGGGCTACAACGTCGGCGACTACATCGGCAACTACCTGGAGATCGGCGCCAAGACCGATGAGGACAAGCTGCCCAAGGTCTACTGGGTCAACTGGTTCCGCAAGGACGAGGGCGGCAAGTTCATCTGGCCCGGCTTCGGCGAGAACAGCCGTGTGCTCAAGTGGATCATCGAGCGCGTCAACGGCACCGCCGACGCGCAGGAGACCCCGATCGGACTCGTCCCCACGCCCGACTCACTCGACCTCGACGGGCTCGACCTCTCCGACGCCGACCTCGAGACCCTGCTCACCGTCGACAACAACGCGTGGAAGGAAGAGTTGGAGCTCATCGAGGACCACTACGACTTCATCGGCGAGCGCCTGCCCGCGGCCATGAAGGCACAGCTGGAAGACCTGCGCACCCGCCTGTCCGAGTAGCAGCAGCCCGCCCGGCGCAGCGACCGGGCTGTGGCTCACAACCAGTGGGCGGCCATCCCGTTAGCTTTGGTTGGTGATGCGACAAGCCGCGTCCGCCGACCAGCCGATCGTCTTCAACTCCTCCCCCGCGCCCACCGTCGGCGTCGAGGTGGAGATGTGGTTGGTCGACCCGGACACGCGCGACCTCGTGCAGGGCGCCGACGGACTCCTGGAGGCCATCGGCAAGGGCCGCCCGGAAGGGCACCCGAAGGCCAAGCACGAGCTGTTCCGGTCCACTGTCGAGGTGATCACCGGCATCTGTGGAACCGTCGCCGACGCAGGCGATGACCTTCACGGCACCATCTCGGAACTCGGCGCCATCGCATCCACGCACGGACTCGACCTCATGTCGAGCGGCACGCATCCGTTCGCCCGCTGGCAGGACCAGGTCGTCTCGCCCGGCGACCGCTACGAGGCGTTCCTCGGGCGGCTTGGCTGGCCGGTTCAGCGCCTCGCCATAGCGGGCATCCACGTCCACGTCGGCGTGTCATCGGGCGAAGCGGCGGTGGCCATCAGCCAGGCACTGTGCGAACAGCTTCCGCTGCTGCTGGCACTGTCGGCCTCCAGCCCTTACTGGGAGGGCGCGGACACATCGCTGGCCAGCACGCGCACCAAGGTCTTCGAAGCGTTGCCCAACTCCGGGCTTCCTCCACACCTCGAGTCGTGGGCCGACTTCGAGGCGTTCATGCACGGCCTCCTGCGCGCCGGGGTGATCACATCGATTCGAGAGGTCTGGTGGGACATCCGGCCACACCCGGAGTTCGGCACGGTGGAGCTGCGCATGTGCGATGCAGTCCCCACGTTGCGCGAGACCCTGGCGGTCGCCGCCATCGCCCAGTGTCTCGTGGTACAGATGGAACGACGCCTGGCCACAGGAGAGCCGCTGCGTGCGCCGCGGGACTGGGTCAGCGCCGAGAACAAGTGGCTGGCGTGCCGTCACGGGCTCGGGGCCCAACTCCTGGTCGGCGACGACGGCGAACGACGCCCTGCGGTCGCCTTGATCGAGGAGGTCATCGGCGAACTGGCACCGCTAGCAGACGAGCTCGGCTGCGGACCCGAACTGGCCAGCGCGCTCGACGTCACCGCCAGCGGCACGTCGGCCGACCGGCAGCGGGCGGTCGTGGCATCGGGCGGATCGACGCGCGATGTGGTTGCACAGCTGGTGGACGAGTTCCGTGGACCCGGCGGCTTCCTGTGAGTTCCGCGACCGAGAAGGCCATAGACGACTGGGTCCTCGAACACCACGATGACCTCGTCGCGTTCCGCCGGCTGCTCCACGCCCACCCCGAACCCAGCGGGGCCGAGTACGAGACCACCGAAGTGATCGTCGACAGGCTGTCAGCCGCCGGGCTGGAACCCACGGTGCTCGACAGCGGCACGGGTGTCGTATGCGATGTGGGCGACCCGACCTGCGGTCCCGCGGTGGTGCTGCGTGCCGACATAGACGGCCTGGCGATGCCCGACGAGAAGGACGTGGCGTACCGTTCACGCAACGACGGAGTGGCCCACTCCTGTGGTCACGACGTGCACACGGCGATGGTCCTGGGCGCGGGCCTCGCGCTCACACCGGCCCTACACGCCTCCGGCCAGAGCTTGCGCCTCGTGTTCGAGCCGTCAGAGGAACAGGTCCCCGGCGGAGCCGTGGAAGTGGTCGGCAGCGGATGGCTCGAAGGTGTGCGCTCGGTCTACGGACTTCACTGTGACCCGAAGCTCGACGTGGGCACCGTCGGCACCCGCCGCGGGGCCATCACGTCCGCTGCCGACCAGATCGACATCACCCTCACGGGACCGGGCGGCCACACCGCGAGGCCCGAACTCACCATCGACATGGTTTCGCTGGCATCCCGGGTCGCCGTGGAGCTGCCGCTGCTGGTACACGAGCGTGCCGCCGGCGACGTGCTGTTGGTGTTCGGCGCCATCCACTCGGGCGACGCTGCCAATGTGATTCCGGCCGGCGCGCACCTGGCCGGCTCGCTGCGCACACCCGACCGTGACGTCTGGGCCTCGGCGCAGTCCCTGCTGGCCGACTCGGTCGCCGCCCTCGTGGAACCCACGGGTGCCGAGTGGTCCGTCGACCACCGCCGTGGAGTACCGCCCGTTGTCAACCACGACCGCGAAACGGCGCTGTTCGAGTCTGCGGTTCGCCGTTGCCTTGGCGCGGATGCTGTCCTTGAGACGCCCCGCAGCGCCGGCGGTGACAGCTACGCGTGGTACCTCGAGGCCACCGGGGGCACCTATGCGCGGCTTGGCACGCATCCGGGTGGCAATTCCGAGCGCATGGACCTGCACCGCGGTGACTTCGACGTCGACGAGTCGGCGATCGGAATCGGCGTACGTGTGATGGCCGCAGCCGTCTGCGCCGAACTCGGCCTGCCCTGAGGGGCCGTCGGGTGGCCAACGGGCAGGTCAGCCGAGGATCATGGCGCGGATACCGAGCCCCATCATGAACAGGCTGCCGAAGCCGTACAGCAGGTACTGCCAGGCACGGATCGAGAACCGGTAGCTGTAGAGGATCGCAATCGCCACGATCATGAGGAACCCGTAGAAGACGTGGAACTCGGGTGCCGGGATGTCCTCGCCGGCCAGCAGCCACACGCCCAGGACCACCTGCAGGCCCACCGCCACCTCGGCGGCACCAACGAACCACCAGATCGCCTTCACCCGCAAGGGCGCCAGCCAATGCGCAGCGAGGCACCAGATGCCTGCCAGGGCATTGGCGAGCACGACCGCCCACGCCCAGGTTGTGTGCAGTTCGAGCACGGCAGGCGAGCCTACCGGCGCGCCGTCGGGACAACAGTCATCGCAGTGCCATGCTGTGGCGGTGCGCAGTGCCCGTCTCATGGTCCACCGGTGCCTCATCGACGGCTCCGAGCTCAGGGTTCGCCACGGCACGGTCGTGGTGGCCAGCCGCGGCGATCACAACGACCTCGACTGGGAAGCCGTGATCGATGCGGCCGACGACCCGGCGGTGGAACTGGGTCGCAACGAACTGCAGCTCACCGTGATCGTCGGAGTGGACGATGCAGGCAGCGTCGAGCTCGCCGAGCTGAGTGGCGAGGCCCAGGTGGTCCGCTATGTCCAGAGCACGGTCGTGTGGCGCGGAGACGGCGCCCTCACGGGGTTCGACAGGGGTCGACTGTCCTGAGCCGGCGGTGCCCGCTGCTACCAGACCGAGGCCCGCATCTCCTCGCCTTGCCCCCTGGACTTGCCCGACTCGATGAACCACTCGGTGCCGAACGCCACCGAGAACATCTCGTCGTCGAGTTGCAGGAACCAGGACTCGGGTGAGATCTGGCTCGCATGCGCGGCCATCGCCTTGCGCTTGAGCCCGGTCTCCGCGGTCACGTCCAGACCGTGGGTGAGCTCAGCCTCGGGCTTGCCGAAATTGTCGTCGGGCTCGGGCACGTCCGCCCCGTCGGCAGCCTCCTCTGCAAGGGCGATGGCCTGCTCGGCCATGGCCCTGCGGATCTGGTCGCGGTTCATGGTGGCCTGCAGCACTCGAGGCACATCCGCCAGTTCTGCGGCACGGGTACCCACGCGGTGCACCTGGATGTGGTCCGGGTGTCCGTAGCCGCCGTTGTCGTCGTAGACGGTCAGCACGTCGGCCTCTTCCTCAGCCAGGATGGCCGCCAGCCGGTTGGCGGCCTGTTCCAGGTCGGCCTGCCAGAAGCTGTACGGGAAGTCGTTGGAGGGCTCGCCCATCATTCCGCTGTCGACGTAGCCGAGAAACTCCACCCGGTCGACGCCGAGCACCTCGGCTGCCGCGAACGTCTCGGGGATCCGCCGTTCCCAGAGGGCCTCCCCTTCGCCGAGTACTCCCGGTTGCGGCTCACCGCGCTCACCGCGGGTGGCGACGACCAGCACCACGCGGCCACCGGCCGCCTTGGTCTGGGCCATCAGGCCACCGGTGGCTATGGCCTCGTCGTCGGGATGGGCATGGAAGCAGACCAGTGTTGGCACGGGGGCCAAGCTATCGAACTGGCGAGCCTCCGCGACGCGGCCGGGCGGTCAGACGGTGACGAACTGCTTGAGCTCGGAGCCGCGCCGGTCGGCACGTGGAACCACCTCGATTGCGACCGGAAGCGCTTCCTTGATCGGCTCCACGTGGGAGATCAGCCCCACCATAGTGCCGCGGTCACGCAGGCCATCCAGGACTTCGATGACCGTGTCGACGGAATCGGCATCCAGGGTGCCGAATCCCTCATCGACGAAGAGGGCGTCGACGCTGCGGCCCGACCGTCCCGCAGTCAGCACGTCGGCGAGCCCGAGGGCCATCGCGAGCGACGCCTTGAAGGTCTCACCACCCGACAGCGAACGGGTGGGCCTGGAACGTCCGGTGTCCGCGTCTATCACGACGATATCGAGGCCGGATCGGGCGGCTCCGCTCACGTGCGATGAGTCGACATCGAGCTCGTAGCGGCCGGCGGTCATTGCGCGAAGGTGCGTGTTGGCGGCGCCGACCACCTCGCGGAGATAGGACGCCAGCACCCATGCCTCGAGGGTGACGCGCTTCAGTGTGCGGCGGCCGCTGACCACGCCCACGACGTCTTCGAGCATGTTGAGGCGGTCCTGCTCCGCTGCCGTCGAACCGAGGTGCTCCATTGCCGTGTCGAGTTGTGACTCCGCTGTATCGAGCTCGGCCCGGGTGGCCGCGAAGGCGGCCGTGGCACCAGACGCGGCAGCGCGGGTGGCCTCGGCTGCCTCCCGCAACGCCTCGAGGTCCGGAGCCTCGGAGGGCAGGTCGATCCCCTCGAGTTCCTCCAGCCCCGCCGCGACCACGGCCTCGGCCTCGCGCCTGGCGGTGATGGCCTTCTCGGCCTCGGCGAGTGCATCGTCGTCGAGCACGGCCGGGACGACCGCCGCCTCGTCGAGGAACGAAGATGAGGCAACCGCTGCCTCGACCTGCTCGGCGGCCAAGTCGACTTGCTCGCCGGTCGCTCGTGCCTTGATCGCCGACTCGCCGAGTCGCTGGGTGGCGCCGACGAGTTCCCGCAGTGTCGCCAGGAGGGGTTCGGGCGCCCTGCCGGCTGCCACCGAGGCCGCGCGGGCTTCGGCGCCGGTCGCCTCCCTGTCGATGCGAACGAGGTTCGAATCGATCACCTCCATGCTGGTCTGCATGCTGGCGCGGCGCAGGGTGGCGGCGGTGATGGTGGACTCGACCTGCACGACGTCGTGTTCCAGTGCCGCGATGTTGTCAGTGGCCTGCTGGGCCTCGGCAACCCGCGCCGCGGCCTCTGATGCGACGTGGTCCAGGTCAGAGATGCTGCGCTCGGCCGCACCTCCGAGCGCTCCTGTTGCCCGGTCGACCTCGGCCTTGATCTCCGCGATCTCCGCGTCGAGGCTGTCGAGGTCGCCACGGAGCTCATCGAGCACGGCGGTGCGGTCATCGATCAACTGCTGCAGCCGGTCACGCTCACCGGCGGCCTCCAGTGCACGTCTGTGGGACGTGCGGGCGGAACCGAGACGTTGTTCGAGCACGGCGGCGTTCGCGTCCGCGACTGCCGGGTTGGCGGCGAGCAGGCGGGCCACCGCCGCCTCGGCGGCCGTGGTGGCGTCGCGGGCGGCCACCGCACCTGCGCGCGCTGACTCCAGTGTGTCGAGGTCGACGCGGTCGGCAATGCGTCCGCCGGCGGCCGGCGCGGGGTGTTCGCGGGAACCACACACGCTGCACGGCTGGCCCGGTTCCAGCTCCTCCGCCAGCCGTGGCGCGGTGGAATCGACGTAGTGGTCGAAGGCCTGCTGTGCAGTCGATTCCGCATCGGACAATCGACGACGGCGGTCTGCAAGGTCGTCCTGCAGGCCCGACAGGTCCTCGAGGGCCTTGGTCATCGCCTCGATCTCCGCGACCTGCCGGGTTGCTGCCTCGAGCCCGTCTGCCAGCTGGGCCTGCGCTTCGAGAGCCGTGGACTTCTCCGCCAGGTCAGCGGCCGCAGCGTCGATGCCCGCGGCCAGGCGCGCGCGGGCCTCGCTTCGCATGTCACGAAGGGCACCGAGTTCGCTGAAGCTCCGGCGAGCCTGCGCGAGCGATTCTGCTGTGGCGGCCGACTCGGCCAGAGCCGGGAGCTGCGTCGCGAGGCCTCGAGCGGCCTCGAGGGCGCGTCGGGCGTCAACCAGTTCGTCGTTCGCGTTGGAGAGGCTGTTGTCCAACAGAGCGGCCGAGTTGGCCAACTCCTGGCGCTCGCTGCGCAGATCCTCGGCCTTCGCACGCAGCTCCCGCGCCTGGGTGCGGTCCGCGACAGCCCGCTCGCAATCGAGCAAGAGCTCGGACGCAGCGGAGCGCGTGAGGCGAGCCGCTGTGGCATCGTCGACACCCTCGCAGGGATACGGGAGCAGGCCATCGAGACGATCGAGGAGTTGCGCCATGTGCGACATCTCCCGCGCACTGGTGGCCCGAGAGGCTTCGTGCACCTCTGCGATGGAGTCGCGGCGGTCCATCGCCTCGACCAACGGCGCAGCCTCGCGGTGCCGAGCGACCGAGCCAACCCTGTGCTCGTGCTGGTCGCCCGTCGCCTCGAGCTCGGCGCGTTGGCCGCGCAGCTCGTCGCGGCGAGCGAGCCGGCGGGAGGCCACTTCGGCTTCGCCGAGTGTGCGGTCGGCCTCCACCGACACGGACCTGGCACGCTCGGCGGCTTCGGCCTGGCTCGCGAGCACCCCGCCGCGCAGCTGGCTGACCTGCTCGCGAAGCTCCTTGTCGCCGGGAGCCTCCGGTTCGAGGGAAACGTCGTGGTCGTCGACGCCGCGTTCGCGCAGGTCGATTACTTCGGCGCCCTGGTCCGCCGCGTCCGAAACCTCGCTGCCATCGTTTGCCGCAGTGCCTTCGGCAACCGCACCGGACGAGCCAGGCCGGCAGGCGGAGTCTGTGAGGCTCGCCACCTGCGCTTCATCGAGGCCGAGCCGGGCCCGCAGGTCGCGAAGCTGGCTCGCAGCGCTGGCTCGCAGCGCATCCGCCTTGCCGGCTGAGTGGCGGGTGCGGTCGCGCAGTGAATCGCGCTCGGCAGACAGGCGCTCGAGCACGCTGCGGAACACCTCGGTTCCGAACAGCGAACGCAGCAACTTCTCGCGGTCAGACGTGCTGGCGTTGAGCACGTCGGAGAAGTCGCCCTGGGGCAGCAGGACAACACGCTGGAACTGCTCTGCTGTGAGACCGAGCACCCGCTCCATGTGTTCGCGGATCTCGTTGACCTTGGACTCCACCGGCTCCCACGAGCCACCGCGCATCTGTTCGAGGCGGGCACTCGAGCTGACCTTGGCCATGCCGGCCCCGCGACGCGACTCGCGGTGCTGCTCAGGCTTGCGCGTGACCCGCCACTGCTCCCCGCCGGCAACGAATTCCAGGGTGACTTCGCACTCGGCAGCAGCGGCAGCATGGTCGCTGCGGATTCCGCGGTGCTTGGAGCGATGGCCGGGCAGCACCCCGTAGAGCGCATAGGTCATGGCATCGAGGATGGACGTCTTGCCCGCTCCCGTGGGGCCGCGGATCAGGAACGGGCGGTCTGCCGGAAGCTCGGTGAAGTCGACCACCACGGTGTCGGCAAAAGGTCCGAAGGCAGTTGCCTCCAGCCGGCTTGGCCTCATGCGGCTGCGAACTCACCGGTATCGGTGCCGTGCAGGGCGCCGTGCAACATGGCGCGCACCTCTTCGCCAGGCCGCTCGCCGCGCACGTCGCGCCAGAAGTCGTCGACCAGCTCACCGGGGGTGCGCACTGCGACCTCGCTGACGCTCAGGCCCTGGATGCCGTCGCGTCGCCCGCCGACCCACTCGACCTCGGCAAGCCACGGGAAGCTCGACCTCAGCAGCCTTGCGGCGTCGACCGGCCGCAGCTCGTCAGTGAGTTCTGCCCGCACGAAGTTGCGTGCATCGCCGGCGGACTCGGCCAGGTCTTCCAGGGTGCCGCGCACAGTGACGACGCTGCGCCCCACGGGCACCTCGACGGAGGTGACCCCCACAAGGCCAGCCTCATCGAGCTCGGCAATGCACACACTCTTCGGGCCGGTTTCCGAAAACGAGTAGGGCAGCGGCGACCCGCTGTAGCGGATGCGCTCCTCACCGGCCACGCTCTGGGGCTGGTGCAGATGGCCGAGGGCCACGTAGTCGAACCCCGAGAAGACCTCTGCGGAGACCATCGCCGCCTCGCCCACCGCGAGCTCACGCTCGGAGTCGCTGCGGGCGGCACCGGTGACGAACGCATGAGACAGGACCATGCTGGGAATGCCATCGGGCATGGCGGACCGGGCACCGTGCATGGCGAGTGCCAACACACCCTCGTGGCTGAGCGCCGACGCCTCCCGGAGCGGCTCCGCCACCTCGGAGGGGGCCATGTGGGGATCCAGGAAGGGCGTGGTGACGAGGGCGAGCGGATGGCCGCCCAAGTCGAGCTCCGTGACCGAGCCGGCGCGTGCGTATCCGCCGCGCAGGTACACCCCGGCGCCGTTGAGCAGGTCATCGAGGGCGGCGAGGCGGCCCGCGCTGTCGTGGTTGCCCGCAATCGCGGCCACCGTGGCGCCTGCGGAACGAAGGCGGCTGAAGACGTCGCACAGCAGCGTCCAGGCGTCGCCGGGCGGGATCGAGCGGTCGAACAGGTCACCCGACACGGCCACGAGGTCGATCTTCTCGCCGGCCACGAAGCCCACGAGCCAGTCACAGAAGGCTGCCTGGTCCTCAAGGAGGCGGTGATCCCCCAGTGAGCGCCCGAGGTGCCAGTCGGAAGTGTGCAGTACTCGCATGCCCCCAAAGCTACGAAGGGGGTGTGACAACGCTGCGGATTTGGCAGGATTCGGCCCATGACAGGACACATCGAACCGACCGAAGCCCAACTCGAACGCCTCATGGCATCAGGGATCGAAGGCCCGGTCACGATGCTCAACCTGCTGCGCTACCGCGACGTCGCCGACTACTCCGAGCACGCAGGCCTTGCTCCCACCGAGCCGGTCAGCGGCCGCGAGGCCTACGGGCTGTACTCCGCGGGCGTGCTGCCGATACTCGCAGGCCTCGGAGCGGCACCGGTGTTCTTCGGCGCCTGCAACCCGACGGTGATAGGCCCCGACGACGAGCAGTGGGATGACATGGCGCTGATCCGATACCCGGACCTGGCCACGTTCGCCGGCATGGTCGCCTCCGCTGAGTACCAGGCCATCATGGGCCACCGCACCGCGGCGCTCGCCGACAGCCGGCTCGTGCCGACCGACGCCGTGGCAGTACCCGACGGGTCGGCCTGAAACCTGCTCAGGAAGCAACGCCGCGGGCCTCCGCGGCTTCGTCGCGGGCGTCGTCGGCTGCCGCCATGACCGTGAATCGTCCGGTGGCGCGCAGCACGGCCGTGGTGACCACCAGCAACAGTCCGGCCGCCACGGTCGTCGCCCGCAGGCCCACCACGTCGGCCACGAGCCCCCACACGAGCAGCCCGAGAGGCAGAGCGCCCGTGAGGCACATCAGGTAGATCGCGATGACCTTGCCGCGCAGGTGGTCGTGCACGACCAGCTGGATGGTGGTGTTGATCGTGGATGCGATGCCCAGGTAAGCGCCACCGAACACCATCAGAGCGACCACTGCGACCCAGTACCCCGGCGACAACCCGACCGCCGCCACGGCCAGACCATAGAGGCCCATGAATCCGGCCAGCAGCCGCGCCCGCGGCATCTTGGGGGCGACCTTGAGCAGGGCCGGGGCGAACAACAGCGAACCGATTCCACCTGCGCCGAACAGCAGGCCTAGCTGCCAGCCCTCGACCACGAATTCCTCCTCGCCATACACGGGCAGGAAATTGAACAGCGGCGAACCCAGGCCGGCCACCGCGATGATCGCCATGCAGCACGCCAGGATCGCCGGTGTGGCGAGTATGTGCCTGGCCGCTTCGGCCATGCCGCCGAGCGCGGAGCCCCGTAACCCGGCATGGCCCCCGGGGCGCTTGCCACCGGCCGAGCGGATCACGACCAGCACCGCGATCACCGCGAGGAACGACACCGCGTTGAACAGGAACGCCGCCTGCACCCCGAACACAGCGATCACCACTCCGGCGAGGAACGGTCCCACCGCGCGCGCGGCGTTGAACTGCGTGCTGTTCAGTGTGACCGCCCCCAACAACAGGTCCCTCGGCACCAACTCCACCACGAACGCCTGCCAGACCGGAGTTGCCAGGCCTCCGAGGAGCCCGAACACGAACGCCAGCGCCGTGATCGACCAGAGCTCCGCCCGACCCGATGCCTGCAGGGCCCACAACGCCAACGCCGCGCCCATCATGGCCACCTGGGTCACCAGCAGCAGACGTCGGCGGGCGAACCGGTCAGCAAGGGTGCCTCCCACCGCTCCCATGACCATGAACGGCAGATACTGGAACAGCCCGGTGACACCCACCGCGCCCGTGGTGCCCGAGATCTCGTAAACGGCGTAGGGGATCGCGGCCCCCTGCATCCAGGTCCCCGTGTTCGACACTAGGGCGGCGAACCAGAACCGCCGGAAGTCGACCACGCCGAACGCCGAGGAGGGCTCCTCGATGGGTGTTGCCATGGCTGGGTCACACTACCCGGCGCCTTGAGTGCCCCCTCAGTACGGGCAATTCATCCCATCGCCACGGGGTCCCGCAACCCGCACAATCGGTAGATAGCGGCGGCGGGAAGTGGCCGCGGGTCGGGCACCTCCGGGTGGGGTTGCCCGGCCCTGCGGTCCAACTCCGCCGTCGCCCCGCAACTGGCGGACGGTCCGGCTGTGACCGCCCACCAACGAGAGTCGAGGCATGGATGGAACCACCGGTCGATCCCCACGAGCGCCACGAGGCAACGTCACACCCTGAGGATGTGGCGGAACTGGGTGGAGTCTCTGGCGTCGGGGGGATCGAGCGGGTGGGATCGCAGACCAGGGCCTGCTGGGAGCGGTTCCACGACGACCTCGACACCACGGTCGACGGGGCCGGAGACGGCACCGTCATCGAGCTGCACGAAGTCGGCTCGGACTGGCGCATGGGCATCTCGGTCGGCTGGCCGGGAGTGGATGGCCCCGGCACTTTCGCCTACCACCTCCAACTGGGCTCCGACCTCGATGGCGAGCTCGGGCCCTGGGCGCTCACCCGATACTGCCGCAGCGTCGGTTTCGAGGCCACGAAGGTGGCCGGCGAGGTGGCGACACTCGGCCTGGAATCGGATCCGAGCGGAGTCTCCAACCCCTCGATGATCGCCAGCGGGCCGGTCGGGCACCTAGAGGTCGCCGACATGGCCGTGGAGGCAGTGCGCAACGCCTTCGGGGTGGACGACCCCTCGAGGCTGCAGGTAACGGTTCGCACCGGGTCGCCGCCACGGCAGCCCACCGCCGCGGAGGCCAACTCGTCCGGCTGTGGCGAGCGACCGGACTGGGCGAAGTCCATCGGTTTCGACTCCGAGCCCGATGTGTCACCAGATGGCCACGAAGTGGTCGGCTGGGTCGACAACGTGCTCGTGGAGGTGACCCGCGACGCCGACTCACTGCCCGGACTCGAGTTGACCGTCGCAAGGGCGCGACTCACCGACCCGAACTGCGTGCCGCTCACCGTGCCCTCGGGCAACGCGGCTTCGTTCATGACCTGGCTGCGCGATTCCGGCGGCAACGGAATCACCGTGGAGACCGTGACATCCACCGGTCGCCTGACCCACGCGTGGGCCACGCGAATGCTCTGCAGTGACACCGCACCGGCACCCGCGCTGGGACGCATCAAGGCCCTGGACGGCGCAGGCCAGGCGGACCCGGCCAGCGAGGCGGTCGACGCCGTTCTCGGATTCGTGCGTGAGGCCCGCAGGAACCATCCCGACGCAATGCGGCCGACCCGGGTGATTCTCCGGATGGACATCTGACAGCCGTCCGGCTCGCCGGTCCCCCCGACCGCCGATCGTCAAGTCGCCGGTTGTCCCGGACTCACTCGACCAGTGAGCTGCGCGCCGCAGCGGCACCGAAGCCCGCCACCACCGAGTGGGTGAGCGTGCTGATCAGCTCCGCCCGGCTGGGCATGCCGCGCTGCGCCCATGACTCGATGGAGAAGAGCAGGAACCCGAACGCGCCGTCCACCAGCACGGCCCTTGCGCCGGGGTCGATGTGGGGGTTGGCGATCTCTGCCAGCGCACCGCCACGTTCGCGGATCACGTCGACGAGGGCGTTGTCGAAGAACCCGCGGTCTCCCGATCGGATGGTGCGCACGAGGAAGCCGTAGATGGCGGGCTCGTGTTCGACCAGGTCGACCAGCGAGGTCACGATGACTCCTACCGCAGCCGGGAAGTCGAGCTCGTCTGCATCCGGGCCGCCTACGGCGTCGGCTGCCTCGTTGGTCACGTTGTCGGCAAGGGCCACTGCGATGGCGTCGGCCAGTCCGAGGCGGTCCCCGAAATGGCCGTAGAGGACCGGCTTGGAGACTCCTGCGGTGGCCGCTATGTCGTCGATGGACACGTCGGAGCCGTGGGCCCGGATTGCCTCCATCGCCGATTGCAGCAGCCTGGCGCGCTGCTCGGCGCGCTGAGCGTCGGTGAGGCGGGGCCGACCCCTCTTGGCTCCCTTTGCCATGCCAACGACCGTAGTCTGCGCGCCCCGTGGACCAGGATGTGCAGCGACCAGCGAGGCCTGCGTGCGCTGGTGGACGAACCATGCTTGCATTTATCTACGTCTCGTAGAAGAATACCCGACATGATCAAGGAGAGCCGCAAGGCCGCAGCTGCACCCACACCACCGAGGTCCGTTCCCACCAGAAGAATCGATTTCGGCTTCGGCGACGTGGACCTGCCCCGGCACTTCATGAACGACGACCTCGTCTCGAGCCACCTAGTCGCCGTGCTCAGCTGCCTGTTCCCGGAGGGCGAGGACTTCTTCGTGCAGTCGGTACGCAACTACCGCGACCAGATAACCGACCCCGAACTCCGCGAGCAGGTCAAGGGCTTCATAGGCCAGGAGGCCATTCACGGCCGCGAGCATCGGCAATTCAACGACACCCTCGCCGAGCTCGGGTACCCGGTCTGGTATCTCGACGGCCGCGTGCGCATAGGCCTCGGGCTCCTGGCGAGGATCGCACCGAAGGCACACCAGCTCGCCCTCACCGCCGCACTCGAGCACTACACGGCCACCCTTGCCGAGATCCTGCTCACCACCGACTTCCTCGAAGAGGAATGCGACATCGCCGAGGTGCGCCAACTGTTCTACTGGCACGCCCTGGAGGAGGCCGAGCACAAGTCGGTCGCGTACGACGTATACATGTCGGCCTGTGGCAACGAGCGCATCCGGGTCAACGTGATGCGCGTGACACAGGTGATGTTCAACTTCGCAGTACTCACCGGGCTCGTGGCCTCGCTGCTTGGCGACCCCGCAACCCGCCGGCGGGGCCGGCTGCGCAAGAGCCTGGCGAAGGTGAGCAAGAACCCGATCCTGAGCAAGGAGATGCGCAGGCGGATCAGCAGCTACAAGCGGCACGGGTTCCACCCCGACGACCGCGACACCTCGGAGTTGCTCGAGTGTTGGACCGAGAGGCTGTTCGGCGAGAAGGGCCAGCTAAGCGACAGACTGAAGGGCCCCTCGGCCGCGTGACCCCCTGGTGACTCCTGGCGTGCTCGTCCGCTGAGCGCCACCTGTCCCCTTCCGCGCCCGGCCGGCGCCGAGGTTCCGGAACATTTGCGCGAAAACGTCGCCGGAATCCTCAATCCAGCTCGAAAAGAGCCGAAACGAGGAATCAGAGAGTTCCCCCAACCCAGACGTGCCCGCCTTCCCCCCGGCGGGCACGTCCGCGTCCGGGGGAGCAACAGAGCCGCTGCTAGCCGGCGACCGCGCCAGACTCCCGCAGCTTCGCGAGGTCATCGGCGCCCAGGTCGAGCCATTCGCCCAGGACTTCGTCCGTGTGCTGGCCCGGGTGTGCCGGGGGACGCTGGATCTCGCCGGGGGTACGGCTGAACCTGGGAGCCGGAGCCGGCTGGGTTATGCCGGCATTCTCCACGAACGTTCCGCGTTCCACGTTGTGGGGATGTGCCGCCGCCTCGTGCATGGTGAGCACGGGAGCGAAGCACACATCGGTGCCCTCCATGATTGCGCACCACTCGTCGCGGGTCTTGGAGGCGAAGATCTCGGCGAGCTCGTCTTTCAGACCGGCCCAGTTGGCGCGGTCCATCTGCGCCGGAAGCTCCTTGCCCTTCGCTGCGAGGTGGGCCTCGAGGTCGGTGAGTCGCAGCAGTTCGGCGTAGAACTGTGGCTCGATCGAACCAATCGACACGAACCTCGCGTCAGAGGTCTCATAGGTGTCATAGAAGTGGGTTCCGGTGTCGAGCATGTTGGTACCGCGCTCCTCGCCCCAGATACCCATTGCGTTGAACGCCCAGATCATGGTCATCAGCACGGCCGACCCGTCGACCATCGCCGTGTCCACGACCTGTCCCTCACCTGACCGGGCGGACTCGAGCAGGGCGCACACCACGCCGAAGGCCTGCAGCAGGCCACCGCCGCCGAAGTCGCCCACCAGGTTGATAGGCGGCGTGGGCTTCTCGCCCTCGCGGCCGAGGTGGCCGAGCACGCCCCCCAGCGCGATGTAGTTGATGTCGTGGCCGGCGGTGTGCGCGTAGGGGCCCTCCTGACCCCACCCGGTCATGCGCCCGTAGACGAGCTTCGGGTTGCGCTGCAGGCAGGCGTCGGGGCCGAAGCCCAAGCGCTCGGTGACTCCGGGGCGGAAGCCTTCGATGAGTGCGTCGGCCCGCTCAACCATGTCGAGCAGGACTGCGAGGCCCTCTGGCGACTTGAGGTCGAGCGCAATGCTGCGACGTCCGCGGTTGAGCACATCGGCCGGCGGTGACGCCGGATCGGCGCCCGTCGCCTGCGATGCGCGGTCGACACGGATCACATCCGCGCCCATGTCCGCCAGCATCATGGCCGTGAACGGCCCCGGACCGATTCCGGCGACCTCGATTACCTTGATTCCCTGCAACGGACCCATGTCATTCCCCTTCGTCGGGCTCGGTGTTCGTTTCCTGCCCCCAGCGCGGTCAAGCCCGATGGACTCGAAGCGAGCGGCTCGTGGCTGCGATCGGTCCCCGGTCAGGCCCGGGAGGTCACCGACCTGATCGCCTCGATTGCGTGTGACCAGTAGGCCGGCGGAAGGTCGTGGCCCATGCCGTCCATGAGACGGAACTCCGAGCCCGGCACCAGCTCGGCGGTGCGCTCGCCCCCGGAGACGTTGACCAGCGGATCGCAGTCGCCGTGCAGCACCATCGTGGGCACCTCCAGCTTCGTCAGGCCCTCGGCGCGGTGCCCCGAAGCCAGGATCGACAGCATCTGTCGAGCCGTGCCATCGGGGTCATACGCACGGTCCACCTGTTCGGCCGACTTCTGCCTCGTGCGGTCCTCGTCCCACTCCGTTGGTGTGCCGATCAGCTTCTGGAGCCTCACACCCGACTCGATTCGCTCCTCACGGGTCTCCGACGGGGCCATGATCGACGCGAGTCCGGCAAGGCATTCGGGTTCGGGCAGGCCGTACTCGACCTCCCCGGTGGTGGACATCACCGAGGTGAGCGATCTCACCCGCTCGGGGTGCTCGATCGCCATCGTCTGCACGATCATCCCGCCCATGGACGAACCCGCGATGTGAGCGCTCTCGATGCCAAGGCCCGAGAGCAGGGCCATGCCGTCGGCGGCCATGTCGCTGAGCGTGTAGGGAGCATCGACCTCGCCGCCTGCGACGGCGGATGCAAAGGCCTCCATGACGTCGCCGACTTCGTGATCGACATGAGTGGACAGCCCCACATCACGGTTGTCGTAGCGGATCACGTTCAGGCCGAGCTCGGCTATGCCTTTGCAGTACTCGGGCTCGTACCCGATCGCCTGTGCCCCCAGTCCGCTGACCAGCAGCATCGCCGGGTCGTCGGGGTCCCCGAACTGCTCGAACCAGATGTCGATTCCGTTGGCCTGCATCATCGGCATCCGGGCAGTGTTGACGGCCTTGACCGCCCGGTCAAGCGAACCTCCCCTGTGGCTAGAGCCTCACGCCGTTGCGCCAGGTGGCCAACACCTCGTGGTCGTCGGCCAACACGGTCACGTGTGCGGGGTCTCCCGGCCTCACGGCCCACTGTCCGAGGCCGAGCGCCTGTGCCTGTGGCGCCGACATCGCGTGCACCGCATCCGCGAAGTCCACCCCGGCCCGCTCGAGCTCGCGGAGCATCCTCGTCGGTGTCGCGACCGACCCGGCCAGGGTGCCATCGGCCAGCCTGGCGGCGCCCTCGGCGACCTCGACATGGAAGCCCCCGCCGTTCCAGTGTTCGAGGTCGGTACCGGCTGGCGCGATTGCATCGGTGGTCACCGCCACGCGGCGCGGGGCGACGGCGAACGTGAGAGCAACCACCTCCGGCGCCACGTGTACGCCGTCGGCGACGAGGCCCACGGTCACACCGGGGGTGTCGAGCGCCCAGCCGGCGGGACCAGGGTCGCGGGGCGCGAACCGGCGGTGCCCGTTCCAGCAGTGTGTGATGGCCGTTGCCCCGCACCGTTGTGCGAACCGGGCTGCGGCTGCGTCCGCATCGCTGTGACCGATGCTGACCGTCACGCCGCGCTCGACCAGCGCGGCGATCACATCGGCTGACCCGTCCAGCTCGGGCGCAAGAGTCACCATCGCGACGGGGCCCGCATCCAGCAGCGACCGCATGAGGCCCGGGTCCGCAGCGACGAAGGTCGAGGGATCGTGCGCTCCGGCAAACGCCCTGGACAGGAACGGCCCCTCGAGGTGGGCGGCCGTGAGCCCACACGTCGGGTCCGCGGCCAGAATGCCCCCCAGCTCGGCGAGGGACCGGCGGTACCCGGCCAGATCGGTGGACAGGAACGTGGGTGCTGCGAACACGATCCCTGCGCGCGCCAGAGCGGATGCCGCCTCGCCCATGGCGCCTGCGTCGGCACCGGTGAAATGGACACCGCCGAAGCCATTGACCTGCCAGTCCACGAATCCGGGGACCGCCACTCCACGCGCGCCGTCTCCTGGCGGGTGACCGACCTGCTCGACCACGCCGTCGGCGATCGAAACGTCACCGGGGACCATCGCGCCGTCCACGAGTGCCGCGGCCACACCGAGGCGCTGTGATCTGCTCAACCTCCCTCTCCCGTCGCCGTGCCACCCGCCGGCACATCCACCGGCGCACCACCGGCCGCGGCCGAGCGGTACATGGCATCGACCACCTGATGCGCCCTCAGGGCATCCGCCGCGTCGGGCCGCAAGCGGGCGGGTTTCCGCCCCTCCAGGTGTTGGCCAACCGCGTGCAGAAATGCCGTTTCGGTCGACTCGGTCGGGACATCGCGGTGATCCAGCCAGTCGACGATTTCGTCGCCCTCGAGGTGCAGCGTCTCATCGTCGGACTGCATCAGCACGGGACCGAACACGTCGCCTTCGAGGGTCACCAGGCGGTTCGCGCAGAACACTTCGATGCGGCGCAGGCTCGAACGGGCGTCGATGTCGTGCCAGACCGAAGCGAGCGAGAAGGTGGCGCCGCTCTGGTAGCGCCCCATGGCTGTGACGTTGTCCTCGATCCCGTCGATCCCGTGGAAATGACCGACATGCGCACCGACCGCGTCGATCGGCCCGACCAGGAACTCGAGCAGGTCGGCGTCGTGGATCGAGTGCTCGAGCAGTGCCCCCGACCCTGCGAGAGTCGCGTCGACGCGCCACCTCGACTCGTAGAGCCCGTCCACCGGCAGGTACTGGTCATCGCGGAACACCACGTTCATCACCGCACCTGCGGCCGGATCGCGCACCAACTCCTGCACTGCGAGCATCGCGGGGCTGCTTCGCAGGACGAGTCCAACGGCATGAGCCGGAGTCGATTCCAGCGCCAAGGCAACCGCCTCAGCATCTGCCAGCGAAGTGCCGAGAGGCTTCTCGCAGAACACAGGCAGCCCGCGATCGGCCGCGGCAACGACCAGCTCGCGGTGTGCGGCGGTCCAGGTGCAGACGAACACGGCATCGCTGGCATCGAGCACCTCTTCGACCGAACCGCAGACCTCCGGGGAACCAAGCGCGGGCATCTGCGAGGCGACCTCGCGTGCGAACCGGGCCGCCCGTTCACCATCGGGGTCGTGGCAGGCGACCGCCGAGCAGTCATGCCCTGCCACGGCCAACTGCATCGCGTGGTATCGGGCGATGAACCCACAACCCAGGAATCCCAGGGCGGTTGGACGCTCGGTCATGGCCACAAGCTACAGAGCACCCGCCTTCGTTGTGCCTGGCGCCGATCGCGGCTGCGCCCTTCTGCCAGACTCCATCCATGGCCGTCGCATTCGGAGTTCACACGGGGCCCGCCAGCACATCGGTCGCCGAACTCGAGTCCCTGTGGGCCCGCATCGAGGAACTGCCCTTCGAGTGGATTTCGATCTGGGACCACTTCCATGCGGCCGACGGTCGCAGCACCAGCTGCTTCGAAGCGGTGGCGGTACACATGGCCCTGGCCATGCGAACCACGCGCGTGCGCTGCGGCTCACTCGTGTACTGCGCCGCCTTCCGGCACCCCTCGATCCTGGCCAACGCCGTGGCGGCCATCGACCAGTTCTCCGGCGGCAGGTGCGAGGTCGGGCTCGGCGCAGGATGGGACGAGCCGGAGTTCGCCGCCAACGGGATCCAATTTCGCAGCGCGGGCGAGCGGCTCGACCACCTCGACGAGTACGCCCGGGTGCTCAAGCTGCTGCTCGGCGGACGACCGGTCGATTTCGGGGGCCGCTGGTTCCACCTGGACTCAGCGATCTGTGACCCTCCCCCGGTGCAGTCGCCGTTGCCCCTGTGGATCGGTGGCGGCGGCGAGAAGCGCACACTGCGGATCGTCGCGGCGCACGCCGACGGCTGGAACGTGCCGTTCATTTCCCCCGAGCAGTACGCCCACAAGAACGAGGTGCTCGACACACACTGCGCGGACCTGGGGCGCGACCCGTCGTCGGTGCGGCGCTCGGTCAACGTGGGCGTGGCACCTGACCGCGAGTCGCTGGAGCGACAGTTCGGCGAAATCGCCGACTTCGTGTCGCCCGGTGTGCTCATGGGCTCCACTGCGGAGATGGTCGAGGGCATCGGCAGGTTCGTCGACGCAGGCGCCCAGCAGATCAACGTGGCGTTGCGCGCCCCCTATGAGGTCGCGGCGCTCGAGTCGATAGCCGAGGCCATCGAGCAGGTCGGCTGAGGCAATGGGCGACGATGCTTCCGGGCGCCGCATGATCGACCAACGGACCGACCCCCTGAGTGGTGCCGAGGCCGTGATCGTGCCTTCGCGGCAGAGTCGGCCCAACCTGCCGTCGCAGGGATGCCCGTTCTGTCCGGGTGGCCTGGAGGCCCCCGAGGGCCACTACGACGTGAAGTGGTTTGCCAACCGCTGGCCGGCGATGCCCGACGAGCGCTGTGAGATGGTGCTCTACACCCCTGAGCACGACCTCGCGTTCTGGCAGATGGGCCATGACGGCGCCCGCAAGGTGGTCGACCTCTGGGCCGAGCGCACGGCGGTGCTCGGAGCGCGTGACGACGTTGACTACGTACTGGTCTTCGAGAACCGCGGGCGCGAGGTTGGCGCCACGATCGACCATCCCCACGGACAGATCTACGCCTACCCCGCGGTGCCCCCACAACCGCTCGGCGAGCTGGTCGAGGGAGTGCTCGAAGTACCCCCCGGCGACCACGAGCGCTCCGTCGCCTGCCATGGCGACTGGGTGGCGTGGGTGCCCGAGGCCGCCATGTGGCCGTTCGAGCTGCTGCTCGCCACGTCGGGGGGCCACGGCGCCCTGCCCGATGACGGCATGGACCGCGACGGCCTGGCCGGGCTGCTGATCGACGTGCTGTCGCGCCTCGACCAGCTCGTCGACGGCGAGATGCCCTACATGATGTGGATCCACCAGCGACCCACGACCGATGAGCCGTTCGCCGAGCAGCCGGCGCACATCCACATCGCGCCGCACCTGCGTGCACCGGGTACCCCCCGGTTCATGGCAGCGGCCGAGCTCGGCGGCAGGGTCTACTTCAACCCGGTCGACCCGATCGACGCGGCCGCCCGGTTGCGATCACAGCCGGGCCCACCACAACCGCCGGACCCCGGCCCGACCGGTTCCATTGGTGCTGGATCACCTGAGCCGTGATCCAGCACCAACAAAGCCAGGCCGCCGACGGTTCAGGCGATGGACCGGCGCGTGTTCGTGCCCGGGCGTCGGGGCGCGTCAACCTGATCGGCGACCACACCGACTACATGGGCGGCCTCGTACTGCCCATGGCCATCGACCTGGCGACCACCGTCGAGGCCACCGTCGGGGGTGACAGGCTGATCCTCGATTCCACAGCGGAGGACGACCGGGCCGACATCGCCCTGCCCGTCACAGAAGTTGCCACCCCGAGCGGATGGGGCCGCTACCCCGCCGCCGTGGCAGCCGAGCTGGGAGCAACCGTGGGGCTGACGGGCACCGTGGACTCCACGGTGCCCTATGGCGCCGGCTTGTCCTCCAGCGCAGCGCTGGAGGTGGCAACGGCGCTCGCGTTGATGGCCGCCGAGACGCTCCGATCCGGACTGCCTTCACCCTTTTCCGACCCGGTCGAGCTGGCACTGCTCTGCCAGCGCGCCGAGCACCGCGCCGTCGGCCTTCCGAGCGGAATCATGGACCAGCTCTCGATCTGTGCGGGTCGAGCCGGCTTCGCGACGCTCATCGACTGCGCCACCCTCGAGCTGAACCACGTTGCGGTGCCCGAGGAAGCCTCCATCTGGGTGCTGCACTCGGGTCAGAGCCGTCAGTTGGAGACGAGCGGCTACGCGCAACGCCGCGCCGATGCCGAAGCGGCGACCGCCGTCGTCGGCCCACTCCCCGTGGCCGACATCCAGTCCATCGAACGCCTCGATGACCCGGTGGGGAAGCGCCGGGCGCGCCACGTTCGAACAGAGTGCGACCGGGTGCGGCGCTTCGCTGATGCGTTGGCTGCGGGCGACCTCGCACGCGCCGGCGTCGAGATGATCGCCAGCCATGAGTCACTTCGGGACGACTACGAGGTGTCCACCGCGCAGCTCGACGCCCTCGTCGGACAACTCGTGGCGACCCCCGGAGTGCACGGGGCCCGCTTGACGGGTGCCGGGTTCGGAGGATGCGTGGTCGCCCTCGCGGACCGCGACGTGCGCCTGGAGGGCTGGAGCGTCAGACCCAGCGACGGAACCGAGGTCACCGTTGTCGGTGAGGCGGGAACGCATCCTGGCTGAGAACCGCCCGCCGGGCGTCGCTCAGGCCTGCTCGCCGCCCAGCAGCCGGGCCTTCTGGGCCTCGAACTCCGAATCGGTCAGGTGGCCTTGCTCGTGCAGCGACACGAGCTTGGACAGCTCGTCCGCAGTCGAGGCCGGGGCTGTGGTGTTGATCCGGTCGAACTTGCGATTCTCGTTGTCCTCCATCTCCTGGTAGAGGACGTTCTGCACGTACACGGGATCGCGGACGTCCTCGAAGGTCTGGCGGCCCATCTCGCCGGCGGACTCGATTACAAGGCTGCCGGCCGAGACGAGTCGGTCGAGGAAGCCCTGTTCGAAGAAGATCGTGTTGATGCGTTCCAGGGGGATCTCGATACCCCGCTTGGCGATGATACCCGAGCGGTAGATGCAGCGGTCGGTGGTGACTACGAAGTTGGTCGAGTACCAGGCGATCCAACGCTGGGCGAAGTAGCCGAGGCTGGCGAGGATCAACAGGCCGCCCGCGATCTTCAGTACGGTGCTGAGTGCGTCGTTGTCGACGTTGCGCGTCAGCAGGAAGATGCCCAACACGGTTGACACGACGACCGCCAGGACGGCCTTGGCCAGCATGATGAAGTGCGGGTGCAGGTCGAGGACGATCTTCTCGTCGCGGTGCAGATGGCTCTCGTTGATTCCCACCTGCGCAGCGTATCCGGGTGCCTGTGCAACCCGCTGTCAACAGAGAGCCGCCGCGGCCGGCCTACGCCCAGCCGAGCTCGTCGAGGGCGTCGTCGTCGATGCCGAAATGGTGTGCAACCTCGTGCACGACCGTGATCCGCACCTGCTCCACCACCTCGGCCTCGTCGGCGGAGATCTGCGAGATCGGATCGCGGTAGAGCGTGATCGTGTCGGGCAGCTCCATCATTCCGTAGTCGTCCCGCTCGGTCAGGGGCACCCCCTCGTACAACCCGAGCAGGTCCTCGGTCGGGTGATGCTCGTCGATGACCACGGCCACGTTGTCGATCCGGGCAGCCAGAGAGTCCGGCAGTTCATCCAGCGCCGAGATCACGAGTTGCTCGAAACGGTCCATCGGCACGTGCTGCACCGGGCCCACGATAGGGCCGGCCATGGCGGACTCGGTCAGGCCGGCCCGCCACCGGGACGTGTCGCACCGCACTGGTAGCTTGCTGATCGTGAGCAGTACCGACAACTGGCGCGCATCCGACGACGTGCCCGATGCACTGGATGAGCGTGAAGCGCAGCAGACCGCCTCGCTGCTGAAGAGTCTCAACGAGGCTCAACGCAGCGCGGTCACCAGCGATGCCACGACCCTGCGGATCCTCGCGGGAGCAGGGTCGGGCAAGACCCGGGTGCTCACCCACCGCATAGCGCACCGCGCCATCACCGGCGATGCCGACCCGGCACGGGTGCTCGCTGTCACCTTCACCCGCAAGGCCGCCTCCGAGCTGCGCGATCGGCTCGCCCGGCTGGGCCTGCGCGAGGGCGTGCAGGCCGGCACGTTCCACGCCGTGGCATGGGCGCAGCTGCGCCAGCGTTGGGAGGAGCGCGGCGTGCGACCGCCCGACCTGCTCGACCGCAAGGTCGGATTCGTGGCCAGGCTCTGCCCCGGGCGCGACCGCACGCTCCCCCTCGACATGGTGTCGGAGATCGAATGGGCCTCCGCCAGGCTCGTCGACCCGGAGGCCTACCCCACGGCTGCGGCGCGCGCCCACCGGCGCCCTCCGATCGACCTCGACGCGGTCGCCGGGATCTACCAGAGCTACGTCGACGCCAAGAAGAAGAAGCGCATGGTCGACTTCGACGACCTGCTCCGTCTGGCAGCGCGCGACCTCGAGGCCGATCCGGTTCATGCCGCGGCGCGGCGGTGGCGCTTCCGGCACATCTACGTCGATGAGTTCCAGGACGTTAACCCGCTGCAGCACCGCTTGCTCGACTCATGGCTCGGCCCGGAATCATCTCTTTGCGTCGTGGGCGACCCAAACCAGGCGATCTACGCGTGGAACGGTGCCGATGCGTCCTACCTGGTCGACTTCGAGCGGTTCCATCCGGGGTCCGAGACCGTCGCCCTGGCAGACAACTACCGCTCCACTCCGGAGATCCTCGCCGCCGCCAACGGTGTGCTGGCCGCCGGCCCATCGCGGTTGATGCGGCTCCGCCCGAACCGGGCAGAGGGCCCGCGTCCCACGATCCGGTCGTGGGACGACGAGACCGCCGAGGCGCGCGGAATCGTCCGCGCCTGCCGCGACAAGCACCGGCCGGGTGATCCTTGGCGCCACCAGGCCGTTCTGGTCCGCACCAACGCGCAGGCTGCGGTGCTCGCCGAGACGTTCGGCGCCGCCGGGATTCCCCACCGGGTACGTGGCGCCGGCGCCTTGCTCGACCAGCCCGAGGTCAAAGAAGCGATGAACACGCTGCGCTCCGCGCCTTCGGTCGACGACTTCGTGGCCGACCTCGAGCGGACCGTGGCCACCGGCGCGGATGACGACGGCACCAACCTCACCGAGGAACGACTGGCCAACCTGGCCGAGCTGGTACGCCTCGGCCGGGAGTTCCTCGCCCTCGAGCCAACCGGCACACCGGCCGGGTTCACCGCCTGGTTGCGCAGCACCTTGCGCGACACCGACATCTCGTCCGACGCGGTCGAGATAGTCACCTTCCACGCGGCCAAGGGGCTCGAATGGCCGATCGTGCACATTGCCGGGCTCGAGAAGGGTTACGTGCCGATCCACCATGCCGAAGACGACCCGGAGAGCGTCGAAGAGGAGCGCCGGCTGCTCTACGTGGCACTCACACGGGCGCGCGACGAGCTGCTGTGCAACCACGCGGCACGCCGGGCGTTCGGCAGCCGCTCACTGCGGCGCTCGCCCTCGCCCTGGCTCGACGACATGCGGCGCGGGCTCGGCGAAGCTCCCCGGAGGGAACCGGGCCGACCGTCGCGCCGCAACAAGGCCACCAAGGCGGCCCTTCGCGAGCGCGCCGTTCCGCGCGACGAGGACAGGCCACTGTTCGAGTCCCTGCGCGCCTGGCGCAAGTCTCAGGCCAGCGCCGCCGGGGTGCCTGCGTTCGTCGTATTCAACGATGAGACCCTTCGTGCCGTGGCGGCCAAACGGCCCTCCAGCAACGCGGAGTTGCTCGATCTGCCGGGCATAGGGGCGGTCAAGGTCGAGCGGTTCGGCCCCGACCTGTTGCGCCTCGTCGCGGAGTCGCAGACCGCGGGGGCCGGCTGACCTCGCCCGCCGGCTCAGCCGTCGCGGGCTTGCAGCATCTCTTCGAACGTGCCGGGCCTGAACGCGAGAAACAGCGCCATTGCCTCCGCACACAGCCGGTCGCCGGCGTGCAGTGTGGCCCGCGCCCAGATCTTGCGCCCTTCGGTACCGTCCAGCCAACCGCGCAGTCTGAGGTCCTCACCCAGTGGGGTGGGGCTGCGGTAGTCGATCTCGAGGTGGGCCGTCATGCCCTGGATGCCCGACAACGACTGGGTGGCACCCAGCAACTCGTCGAAGATCGCTGCCACGTAGCCGCCGTGCACACAACCTGGCGGCCCTTCGTAGGCCGGGCCGAAGTTGACCGACGCGCGCAGCATGGTCGAGTCGGCCGGATCGTGGTCCATGATCATGGGCGGAGACAGCGGGTTGGACAGCCCGATGAGCGGACTGTGGTCAAAGAAGCCGAACCGCTCGGGGTCGTCTTCGTCGCGCATCTGCGCCATGGCCCGCATCGCGGCACCTGCGTTGGCAGCCTCGCTGAAGCCCTCGTAGGTATGCCCGACCGGCAATTGCGAAAGCGACTCGGCGATCGCCTCCAGCTGGGTGGCCGCGTCGGCGAGTTCGTCAGGCTCGGCCGTGGTGGAGACGAGTCTGGTCGTGATCGCGCGCATGGCGGCGGCCAGCCGGCGCAACTCGACGCGTTCGGGGGTCGCTGCCAGCCCGGCGATTCCGTCGACGCGGACGCTGCGGGGGTTCTCTTCGTGGTCTTGCATGGCGCTCACCTCAGGTCTCGAACAGGCCCATCACCGGTGCGTGATCCGATGGCTTCTGGCCCTTTCGGGCATTGCGGTCGATCAGGTCGGCCCGGCTCGTGGATGCGAGGGCCTCACTGCAGAGCAGGTAGTCGATGCGCATTCCGCGCTTCTTGTGGAAGTCGCCGTTGCGGTAGTCCCAATAGCTGAAGATGCCGGGCTCCGCGAACCGGTCCCGGAGTGTGTCCACCAGTCCCCACTGCTTCACATTCGCCAACGCATCACGCTCTGGCGCACTCACGTGGGTGTGGCCCTCGAAGGCATCAATGCTCCACACGTCGTCGTCGGCCGGGGCGATGTTCCAGTCGCCGAGCACCACGAGACGCTCGTCGGGCGAATGGTGGCGGTCGAGGTGGTCGCGCAGTCGGCCCAACCAGTCGAGCTTGTAGCGGTAGTGGTCGTGATCGAGCTCTCGACCGTTGGGCACGTACACCGAGCACACACGAACGCCCCCGCACGTCGCCCAGAGCGCCCGCGCATCGGGATCCGGTTCGCGGTCATCATCAAAGCCCGCGACCACATCCTCGATGCCCACCTTCGACAGCACTGCCACGCCGTTCCACCGTCCCTCGCCGTTGTGCACCGACTCGTAGCCCAGAGCCGCGAAGTCGATCGCGGGGAACTTGTCATCGGCCAGCTTGGTCTCCTGCAGGCACAGCACATCGGGTTCGACCGCCTCCAGCCATTCGGTAACCCGCGGCATCCGTGCGTTGAGCGAGTTGACGTTCCAGGTGGCAATCAGCACCGCGCGGACAATAGCGGCAGTCGCAGCTGGTGATTCCCGCATCACCGGCCGGTGCCCCCCAGGTGTCCGCGCCGGTAGGATCGAGGCGTGACAGACACCGCCGGCACCAGTTCCCCCACGGCATCCGGGCAGTCCGGCCAGACGGCCGCCGGCCAGCTCGGCCCCAACGCCTGGCTCGTGGAGGAGATGTTCGAGCAGTACTCGGCCGACCCCAACTCGGTGAGCGAGGCCTGGCGCGAATTCTTCGCCGGCTACCACCCGCCGGGGCGGCCTCGCGCCGAAGTTCCCTCCACCAACGGTGGAGCGACCACGGCGCCGACCGCCCAGCCTGCACCCGAACCCGAGGCCGAGGAAGCGCCCCCCGAGCCGCCGGGCGAACAGATCCGCGGCGTCGGGGCGCGCATCGTCGCCAACATGCAGGCGAGCCTCGAGGTGCCCACTGCGACCAGCTACCGCGAGGTGCCCGCCAAGCTGCTCGAGATCAACCGGCGGGTCATCAACGGCTACCTGGGCCGCACACGCGGCGGCAAGGTGAGCTTCACCCACCTGATCGGCTACGCGTTGGTCAAGGCGATCGCCCACAACGTGCCGGCTCTCAACAACTCCTTCACCGAGGGCCCGGATGGTGAACCGCGGATCATTCGCAACGAACACGTCGGCCTCGGCCTTGCCATCGACATGGAGAAGTCAGATGGCTCCCGGTCGCTCATCGTGCCGTGCATCAAGGCAGCCGACACGATGGACTTCGCCGAGTTCGCCGCCGCCTACGACGAGATGATCCGCAAGGCCAAGACCAACAAGCTGTCGGTCGACGACTTCGCGGGCGTCACGATCACGCTCACCAATCCCGGCACGATTGGCACCGAGCGCTCGGTGCCACGCCTGATGCCGGGCCAAGGTGCGATCGTGGGCGTGGGCAGCCTCACCTTCCCGACTGGCTTCGCCGGCTCCGACCCCGAGACGCTCGCCGACCTGGGCGTGTCGAAGGTCATCACGATCTCCTCGACCTATGACCACCGCATCATCCAGGGTGCCGAGTCGGGAATGCTGCTCAAGAAGGTCGACGAACTCCTCCTCGGGGACGACGGCTTCTACGACGGCATCTTCAGCGACCTCGGCGTGCCCTACGAGGCAGTGCAGTGGCGCCAGGACGTCCACTCCGCAGACAGCGAGGACACCCAGGTCGCCAAGCAGATGCAGGTGTCCACGCTCATCAACATGTACCGGGTGCGCGGGCACCTCATCGCCGACCTCGATCCGCTTGCCGCCGAGCCCCCGGAGATGCACTCCGAGCTCGACCCGGCCACCTACGGACTGACCATCTGGGACCTCGACCGGCGGTTCCTCACCGGCGGCGAGCAGGGCATCTACGCCCGTGTTGGCGGCACGGACCGCATGGCCCTCGGCGACATCCTGCACGTGCTGCGAGACGCGTACTGCCGCACCGTGGGCATCGAGTACATGCACATACAGGACCCCGAGGAGAAACGGTGGATCCAGGAGCACGTCGAGGGAACATCGGTCAAGCTCGGAAACGAGGAGCAGCGCCACATCCTGTCGAAGCTCAACGGCACTGAGGCGCTCGAGAAGTTCCTCGGAACGAAGTACCTGGGCCAGAAGCGCTTCGGCCTCGAGGGCGCGGAGTCGCTCGTGCCGTTGCTCGACGCCCTGCTCGAGAGTGCCGCCGACTCGGGGCTCGACAGTGCAATCGTCGGCATGCCCCACCGCGGGCGACTCAACGTCCTGGTCAACGTGATCGGCAAGGCATACCGCGCACTGTTCAAGGAGTTCGAGGACTACGTCGACCCCGACTCGATCCAGGGTTCGGGTGACGTGAAGTACCACCTGGGCCAGGAAGGCACGTTCCGCTCACGCGAGGGCAACGAGTTGCCCATCAAGCTCGCCGCCAACCCATCGCACCTCGAAGCCGTGAACCCCGTCGTCGAGGGCATGGCCCGCGCCCGCATGGACCAGATCCCCATCGACGACAACCGTGCCTACCCGGTACTGCCATTGCTGATGCACGGCGACGCCGCCTTCGCGGGCCAGGGCGTGGTTGCGGAGACCCTCGCCATGAGCCAGATCAAGGGCTACCGCGTCGGCGGCACCGTCCATGTGATCGTCAACAACCAGCTCGGTTTCACCACTCCCCCTGAGTCGGCACGGTCCTCGGAGTACTGCACCGACATCGCCAAGTCGGTGCAGGCCCCGATCTTCCATGTCAACGGCAACGACCCCGAGGCGTGCGTACGGGTCGCACGGCTGGCCTTCGAGTACCGCCAGCGGTTCCACAAGGACGTCGTGATCGACATGGTCTGCTACCGCAAGCAGGGCCACAACGAGGGCGACGATCCGAGCTACACCCAGCCGAAGATGTACCGCACGATCGAGGACCTGCGCAGCGTGCGAAAGCTCTACGTGGAGAACCTCGTTCGGCGGGGCGACATCACCCTCGACGAGGCAGAGTCCGCGCTCGCCGACTTCCAGAACCAGCTGCAGACCGCACTGGACCAGACCCGCAGCGACGCTCCCGACCAGGGCATCGTGGCCGCACCGCACCCGCCCAGCCGCGGCGTGCTTCCCCACGTCGAAACCGGCGTGAGCCCGGAACTGCTCACCACCGTGCACGAGGCGCTCGACCGTCTGCCGGACGAGTTCACGCTGCACCCGAAGCTGGCCAGGCAGTTCGAGAACCGCACGGCCATGGTCGAAAGCGGCCAGATCGATTGGGCGCTGGCCGAGGGCCTGGCGATGGGCACGCTTCTCTCCGAAGGCACGTCCGTGCGCGTGGCCGGCCAGGATTCGCGGCGGGGCACGTTCTCACACCGCCACTCGACGTTGTTCGACTACGTCAGCGGCGCCGAGCACGTACCCCTCGGTCGGCTCGCCGATGAGCACGGGGCCAAGCTCTGGATCTACGACTCGCTGCTGTCCGAGTACGCGGCACTCGGCTTCGAGTACGGCTACACACTGGTCAACGACGAGGCGCTGGTGGTGTGGGAGGCACAGTTCGGCGACTTCGCCAACGGCGCACAGATCACGATCGACCAGTTCGTCGTGGCCGCCGAGGACAAGTGGGACCAGACATCCGGGCTCGTGATGCTGCTCCCCCACGGCTACGAAGGACAGGGGCCCGAGCACTCCTCGGCGCGCCTCGAGCGCTTTCTCACGCTGTGCGCCGAAGACAACATCCAGGTCTGCCAGCCGACCACCCCGGCGCAGTTCTTCCATCTGATTCGCCGCCAGGTGCGCCGCTCCGTACGCAAGCCACTGATCGTTGCCACGCCCAAGTCGGGCCTGCGCGACAAGCGCTGGCGCTCCCCGGTTGAGCGATTCACGAGCGGATCGTTCGAAGAGGTCCTCTCCGACGGCTCGATCTCGAACCCCGAGATGGTCACCCGTGCGGTGCTCGGCTCGGGCAAGGTCGTGGTGGAAGCGGCCACGATGCGCGATGAGCTCAAGGTGCCGGTTCCGGTCATCCGTGTCGAGCAGCTCTACCCGTGGCCGAGCGATGCGCTCGCGGCCGAGGTGGGTCGCTACCCCAACCTGCGCGAGATCGTGTGGCTCCAGGAGGAGCCGGAGAACATGGGCCCGTGGAACTCGATCAAGGGCCACCTCTACGAGGAACTCGCCCATGGCCGCTCCATACACCGCGTGAGCCGCTCGGAGGAGGGCTCACCGGCGACGGGCAGCCACGCCATCCACGTGCAGGAGCAGCAGCAGCTTCTGCGCGCAGCCTTCGGCCCACTGGGCTGAGCCGGCGCGCTGGTCAGCGCAGGGGGATGCCGACCACGGATTCGAGCTCGTCGAGGGCCAGGGCTGGGTCGACGACCTTGATGGTGGTCATGCCCATCTCGCGTGCAGGCTTCAGGTTGATGCCGAGGTCATCGAGAAAGACGGCTTCCTCGGCGGCAATGTCGAGCTCTTCGAGGGCCAGTTCGTAGAAGCGCCGCTCGGGCTTGCGGCAGCCGACCCTCGATGACTCCACCACGGCGTCGAACAGGTCGACGAGCGGAGCGAAGCTGCCACCCGCCGACCAGTCGGGCGAACCGGTGATGAAGTTGTTGGTGAGCAGCCCGATGGCGAATCTGTCACGCAGCCTGCGGATCGCCTCGACCATCTCGGGCCGTAGCTCCCCCCTGAGGCATTCGAGCACCTCCGCTCCCGACACCACGTGGCCGAGCTCGGCGGCCTCACGTTCGAACTCCGTGACGAACTCATCGAGGTCGACCTCGGAGCGTTCGAGCCGCGCCCACGCGTTGGCATCGGGGTTGGTTGCGTTGATCGATCGGATCGTGTCGTCGGGCAATCCGGCTCGCTTCTCATAGGACGCGAACGCGTCGAAGGGGCTCGTGAGGATCACTCCACCGAAGTCGAACAGCACCGCGCGGATCATCCGCGCATCCTAGGTGGCACCAATGTCCGCGAAAGTGTGCGCGTTTGCTGCTTCACTTGATCACGTCATGGCCGAATCGCATCTGGTGATCGACGGGTCAAATATCGCGACCGAGGGCCGCAGCGATCCGTCGCTCGCGCAGTTGGACGACGCGGTGAAGGCCTTCCTCGGAGAACACCCCTTCGACAACGTCGTAGTCGTGGTCGACGCGACGTTCCCCAACAGGATCGACCAGTCCGAGCGACCCGAGTTCGAAGCGGCGATCGAGGCCGGTGAGATCATCACACCGCCCGCGGGAACAGTCGGGCGGGGCGATGCCTTCGTGCTGATGATCGCGGAGCGCAGCGGCGCCACGGTGTTGTCCAATGACTCCTTCCAGGAGTTCCATGGCGAGCATCCGTGGTTGTTCGAAGGCGGGCGCCTGCAGGGCGGAAAGCCGGTGCCCGGTGTGGGCTGGGTCTTCGTGGACCGCAACCCGGTCAAGGGTGCCAAGAGCCGTCGGTCCACCGCCGAAGCCAAGCGCAAGGCCAAGGCCCCGGCGAAGAAGGCGGGCTCGGCCAAGACTGCGAAGAAGAAGGCCCCGAAGTCGGCCGGGAAGTCGGCCACCAAGCCCAAGGCCAAGACACCCGCGAAGAAGGCCAATGCCCCGGCCAGGCGTTCGGCCGGCGAGCCGAAGAACCAACGCAAGCGCAGGCGGCGCGGCGGCGGCTCCCTCGATCCGATCAACGATCCGAAGGAATTCCTCGCGTTCATCACCGACCACCAACCAGGCGCGCAGGTCGTCGCCGAGGTGGTCGAGTTCACATCGCACGGCGCGTACGCCAACGTCGATGACGTTCGTTGCTACGTGCCACTCAAGTCGATGGGTGACCCTCCCCCGCGAAGCGCGCGCGACGTGCTCGCGCTCGGAGAGGTTCGCCCCTTCATCGTGCAGGAGTACGACCCGCCTCGCCGAGGCATCGTTCTTGCACTATCGGGAGCCAGTGACGCTGATTCCCGATACCGTGATGGTCCTCCGTCCACTGGGGATGACGGTGACCAGGAACCGGGAACCAAAACAACCATGAAGCCCGCCGAGGAGGCATCAGTGGCAGCAAAGAAGAAAGCACCCGCCAAGCGCAAGGCGCCCGCAAAGAAGAAGGCACCTGCGCGCAAGAAGAAGGCGCCCGCAACGAAGAAGGCGCCCGCGAAGAAGCAGGCGCCCGCGCGCAAGAAGAAGGCGCCAGCAAAGAAGAAGGCACCCGCGCGCAAGAAGAAGGCGCCCGCAAAGAAGAAGAAGGCACCCGCGCGCAAGAAGAAGGCGCCCGCCAAGAAGAAGGCACCCGCGCGCAAGAAGAAGGCGCCCGCCAAGAAGAAGGCGCCCGCCAAGAAGAAGGCAGCGAAGCGCCGCTGAGCAGCCAACTGGTCACACAGGAGGTCGGTCGCACCCTCGGGGCGACCGACCTCCTGCGCGTCCGGGCCCGCTGCCAGGCGACCCCGTGGCCGCGTGGGTGCTGTGGCGGACCCTGTGTTCCCCGGTGGGCGAAGGCCTCATATGATCGGGCGCCATGGCAGCGCAGTTCATCTTCACGATGCGCAAGGTTTCGAAGTTCATCCCTCCCGACCGGGAGGTCCTGAAGGACATCACCCTTGCGTTCTACCCGGGAGCAAAGATCGGGGTGATCGGCCCCAACGGCTCGGGCAAGTCGAGTCTGCTGAGGGTCATGGCCGGAATCGACGATGCCTATGACGGCGAGGCGAAGCTGACAGACGGGTTCACCGTGGGCCTGCTCGAGCAGGAGCCGCAGCTGGACGAGTCCAAGGACGTGCTCGGCAACGTGATGGACGGCGTTGCAGGCGTAGCCGGGCTCCTCACGGAGTACGACGACCTCATGGCCAAGTGGTCGGACCCCGACGCCGACTACGAGAAGCTGGGTGCCCGCCAGGCCGAACTCGAAGCGGAGATCGAGTCGGCCGGCGGCTGGGACCTCAAGCGCACCATCGACATCGCGATGGACGCGTTGCGCCTCCCACCCGCCGACGCTGACACGACGTCGCTGTCGGGTGGCGAGCGGCGCCGAGTCGCGCTGTGCCGACTGTTGTTGTCCAAGCCCGACCTGCTGTTGCTGGATGAGCCCACCAACCACCTCGACGCCGAGTCGGTGGCGTGGCTGGAGCGGTTCCTGTCCGAGTACCACGGCACCGTTGTCGCGATCACACATGATCGCTACTTCCTCGACAACGTGGCGCAGTGGATCCTGGAGCTCGACCACGGCAAGGGAATCCCCTTTGAGGGGAACTACTCCGGCTGGTTGGAGCAGAAGCGCGACCGGCTCGAGCAGGCCGAGAAGCAAAGCGATGCCCGCCGCCGGACCCTCGAGCGCGAACTCGACTGGGTCCGGATGGCGCCCAAGGCCCGCCACGCCAAGTCCAAGGCTCGTCTTGCCGCCTACGAATCGCTGCAGGCCGAGGCCGAGGCCGGCCGCGACGAAGGCCGCGAGCTGCAGATCTCGATTCCGCCGGGACCACGGCTGGGCGACCAGGTGATCGAGGCCGACCACCTGAGCAAGGGCTTCGGTGACCGCCTGCTCATAGACGAGCTCACCTTCAGCCTTCCCCGTGCGGGCATCGTCGGCGTGATCGGGCCCAACGGCGCCGGCAAGACGACCCTGTTCCGCATGATCGTGGCCGCCTTCTCCGGCGATTCCGACGACTCCACCGACACCGACGGAGGCAATCTCGCCGTGGGCAGCACGGTGGACCTGGCCCACGTGGACCAATCGAGGGACTCGCTCGATGACGCCCGCACCGTGTACGAGGAGATCACCGACGGCGACGAGGTCCTCGACATCGGTGGCCGCGAGGTCAACGGTCGCGCCTACTGCGCCAGCTTCAACTTCAAGGGCAGCGACCAGCAGAAGAAGGTGGGTGACCTGTCGGGTGGCGAGCGCAATCGCGTGCACCTCGCAAAGCTGCTGCGCTCTGGTGGCAACGTGCTGCTGCTCGACGAGCCGACCAACGACCTCGATGTCGACACATTGCGAGCCCTCGAAGGCGCACTCGAGTCGTTTCCCGGGTGTGCCGTGGTGATATCGCATGACCGCTGGTTCCTCGACCGGATCGCCACCCACATGCTCGCTTTCGAGGGCGATTCACAGGTTCGCTGGTTCGAGGGCAACTTCAGCGAGTACGAGGAGTTCCGCCGGCGTGAGCTCGGCGCCGAGGCGGAACAGCCACACCGCATCAAGTACAAGCCGCTCACCCGCGGCTAGGAACCGCGTAGCGGCCCCGGGAGTATTCCCGCCTGACTCGGCGGCCATGAGCGCGTGCTCAGACTGGGATGTTGCCCTATGTACCCGGGCGCGGCCGTCGGGGGAGAATTCTCAGGCACGCCCCCTAGATGCCGATGGTGAAACTATGGCAACCAGCACCAAGAAGAAGACCCCTGCCAAGACGAAGAAGTTCAAGAGCCGCGCGGTGCTGCGAGATGTGGAACCCGGCAGCACGGTTGAGTGCGCCCACTGTGGTGAGCGCGTGAAGTTCCAGGCCAAGATGCGCCACAAGCAGGTCATCTGCAATGTGTACGTGGGTGGCCGCTGGGACCGTGTCGAGCACTTCCATTCGGAGTGCTACGACCTCGCGGACAAGCCGTTCGGCGAGGTCGACACCACACCTCCCGTGAAGCTCCGCCAGCAGGCCGCAGCCACTGCCGCCGCCAAGGCTTCCTGACCCGACCGACTCAGTCGCCTTCGAGGGCGGTGAGCACCAGTTCAGCTTGTTCGCCCGGCGCACCGTCGTCGGGGGTGAGCACCAGCTCCGCTGATTCAGGCGGTTCGTAGGGATCGTCGATGCCCGTCATTCCTGTGATCTCCCCCGAGCGGGCCCGGGCATAGAGGCCCTTCGGGTCGCGCTGCTCGCACAACTCGAGCGGAGTGTCGACGAACACCTCCACGAAGCGCACCCCGACTCTCGTCGCGGTGGCGCGTGCGGCCGCGCGTGCTGACCTGTAGGGCGAGATGAGCGGCACGACCGCCACGAGCCCCGCATCCGCAAAGAGTGCTGCGACCTCCGCCACGCGCCGGATGTTCTCGTTG
This sequence comes from Actinomycetes bacterium, assembly GCA_024222295.1. NCBI lineage: Bacteria > Bacillati > Actinomycetota > Actinomycetes > Actinomycetes bacterium. Next base: position 356,244 of record JAAEPF010000002.1, on the reverse strand, counting down.
CGGTCATCCTCACTGAATCCGAGGTCGCCGTTGAGACCGTGTCGGACGTTGTCGCCATCGAGCAGGTAGGCAGCGCGCCCACGGGCGATCAGACGTGCCTCGACCTCGACAGCCACGGTCGACTTGCCCGAACCCGAGAGCCCGGTGAGCCAGAGCACCGCACCCGGCCCACCGGTCAGTGCGGCTCGGTCCGCTGAGTCAACACTGCCTGCGTGCCACACCACGTCCGGGGAAGTCCCCGCGGCGTCACCCCTGGCGGACTGGGTCACTGCGGCTCGCCGAGGATCATCCCGGCACCGACGGTTGCGTTGGTGGCTTCGTCGATGAGGATGAACGACCCGGTCTCGCGGTTGCGTCGGTACTCGTCGAAGAACAACGGCTGTGTGGTGCGCAGGGTGACCCTGCCGATCTCGTTGAGCTCCAGCCCCGGGGCGCTGTCGTCACGGTGCAGGGTGTTGACATCGAGCCGGTACTGCATGTCCTTCACCATTGCGCGCACGGAGCGGCTGGTGTGCTTCAGCCCGAGCTTGGCGCCCGGATTGAGCTTGGTGGAGTCCGACAGCCAGCAGACCATCGCCGCGATGTCCTGGGACGCGACGGGCTGGTTGTGCGGCCGGCAGATCATGTCGCCGCGGCTGATGTCGATGTCGTCTTCGAGCAGCACTGACACCGACATGGGAGAGAACGCCTCCTCGAGCGGGCCGTCCATGGTGTCGATACGCGCGATCTTCGATGTGAACCCCGACGGGAGCACCACTACGTCGTCGCCGGGCTTCAGAACGCCACCGGCGATGGTGCCCGCATAGCCGCGGTAGTCGTGGAACTCGTCGGTGTGGGGCCGCAACACGTACTGCACCGGCAGTCGGGCATCGATGAGGTTGCGGTCGGACGCGATGTGCACCGACTCGAGATGGTGCAGCAGAGAGGTGCCCTCGTACCAGGGAGTGTTCACCGAGCGGTTCACCACGTTGTCGCCGCGCAGGGCCGAGAGTGGGATGTAGGTGAGGTCCGCGATGTCGAGCTTCGAGGCAAAGTGGCGGAACTCCTCGCAGATCTCGCTGAAGCGCTCCTCGCTGTAGTCGACGAGGTCCATCTTGTTGACCGCCAGCACCAGGTGCGGGATGCGCAACAGCGAGGCGATGAAGGCGTGCCTGCGGGACTGCTCGATCACACCCTTGCGGGCATCCACCAGCACGATCGCGAGGTCGGCGGTGGACGCACCGGTGACCATGTTGCGGGTGTACTGAATGTGGCCCGGGGTGTCGGCGATGATGAACTTGCGTTTCGGCGTGGCGAAGTAACGGTAGGCAACGTCGATGGTGATGCCTTGCTCGCGCTCCGCGCGCAGGCCGTCGGTGAGCAGGGCCAGGTTGGTCTCTCCGAGCCCCATGCGCTCGCTGACATCCTCGACCGCGTCGAGTTGGTCCTCGAATATCGACTTCGAGTCGTAGAGCAACCGACCGATGAGCGTCGACTTGCCGTCGTCGACCGATCCCGCAGTCGCGAATCGCAACAGCTCCATCAGAAGTACCCCTCGCGCTTGCGGTCTTCCATGGCCGCCTCAGAGGCCCGGTCGTCCGCCCTCGTGGCACCGCGCTCGGTGATGCGGGTGGCGGAGACCTCCTCGATCACGGCGGCCACGTCGGCAGCCGGGGACTCGACGGCTCCCGTGCAGCTCGCGTCGCCCACTGTGCGGAACCGCACCGTGCGACTCTCGACGGACTCGTTGTCGGCGACCGTGACGTACTGCGTGACCGCCAACCACATGCCGTCGCGCTGGAACACGTCACGCTCGTGGGCGAAGTAGATCGACGGGACCTCGATGTTCTCGTTCTCGATGTACTGCCAGATGTCGAGTTCGGTCCAGTTGCTCAGCGGGAACACCCGGATGTGCTCGCCGCGGTTGTGGCGGCCGTTGTAGAGGCTCCATAACTCGGGGCGCTGGTTCTTGGGGTCCCACTGCCCGAACTCGTCGCGGAAGGAGTAGAAGCGCTCCTTGGCTCTTGCTCGCTCCTCGTCGCGTCGCGCCCCTCCGAATGCAGCATCGAAACCGTTCTCTTCGATCGCGTCCAGCAGCGTCGTGGTCTGGAGCTGGTTGCGGCTGGCCCTGGGCCCGGTCTCCTCGACCACGCGGCCCCTGTCGATGGACTCCTGCACGGAGGCCACCACGAGGCGGGCGCCGGTCTCCTCGACGCGCCGGTCGCGGTATTCGTAGACCTCGTCGAAATTGTGGCCGGTGTCGATGTGCATCAGGGGAAAGGGCATCCTGGCCGGCCAGAAGGCCTTCATCGCCAGGTGCATCATCACGATCGAGTCCTTGCCGCCGCTGAACAGCATGACGGGACGCTCGAACTCGGCCGCCACCTCCCGGATGACGTGCATCGATTCAGCCTCGAGGGTCTCGAGGTGTGATAGCTCGTAGTTCATCGGTGCCCATGCTCCATCGGAGCCCCTCTTGGTGGGAAGTCCGCTCGACTCCGCTTGCCGCCCGAACAGGCGAATTGGACAGGGTAGCTAGCCAATTCCTGATCGAGCCAGTCGGGATTTGCTGCGTCTCGGTCGCGGTCGGTTCAGCGTATGGTCAACAGGTGCACTACCCCACCGACGACAACGAGCTCGCGGCCACCCTCGCCACCCGGGCCGGCGAGCTGTTGGTGAACGTACGCGAGGAACTGGTGGCCCAGGGGGCAGACGGCGGGACCATCAAGGACGAGGGTGACCGCCGCAGCCATGTGTGGCTCACCGAGCAGCTCGCAGCGGCGCGACCCGACGACGCAGTGCTCTCCGAAGAGTCCACCGAGGACGAGGAGCGCAGTTCCGGGCGACTCGGCGCGAAGCGCGTGTGGATCATCGACCCGGTGGACGGAACCCGCGAGTACGGCGAGGGCCGCTCGGACTGGGCCGTGCACGTGGCACTCGCGATCGACGGGGATCCGACCATCGGAGCGGTGGCCCTCCCGGGGCTCGGCCTCACCCTCGGCACCGGGGACCCGGTCAGCGTGCCCGACGCGCCGGATCCGCTCCGGGTCGTGGTCAGCCGCACGCGCCCTCCCGCCGAAGCACTGGCCATCGCAGAAGCCCTCGGCGCCGAACTGGTCGAGATGGGATCCGCCGGTGCCAAGACAATGTCGGTGCTGCGCGGGGAATCCGACATCTACCCGCATTCCGGCGGACAGTACGAGTGGGACTCGGCAGCGCCGGTGGCGGTTGCACGCGCAGCCGGCCTGCACTGCTCGCGCCTCGACGGCAGCCCGCTTCGCTACAACCAGGCCGACACGCGACTGCCCGACCTGCTCGTGTGCCGACCCGAGCATGCCCAGGCCGTGATCGACGCAGCTGCGGAACCAGGATGAGCACAGCACATGGCTGACAGCCCCGACCTCGAACACTTCGCGTTCACCGAGCAGGGACCCTGGGTCGTGCAGCGAGAGAACCTGCGCTGGCTGTCGGGAATCGACGTACTGCGTGCCACGACGCGACGCCAGGTACCCCTGTTGACCGGACGGCGCAGGCTGCCTGACCTCGGGCGACTCGCCGTGGTGTCGGCACGCCTCGGCACAGCGCTGGCCTCATGGGCCGCCCTCGACCGACGTGGCGACCCCGGGCGATCGCGCGCCGGGCTCTCCAGGCGGCTGCGGGTCGCCGCCGAGCACCTCGGCCCCACCTACATCAAGCTGGCCCAGATCATCTCCAGCGGCGAAGGCCTGTTCCCTTCGGAGCTCGTGGAGGAGTTCCGCAAATGCCGTGACCAGGTACGGGCGGAGGACTTCGACACGGTGCGCAGGGTCGTCGAGGCTGACCTCGGCCAGCCGCTCGAAGCGGTGTTCTCCGAGTTCGACACCCTCCCGCTCGCCTCCGCCTCGATCGCCCAGGTGCACGCTGCACAGCTGCACACTGGCGAGGACGTGGTGGTGAAGGTGCAGAGGCCCACCATCCGCACACAGGTGCACCGCGACCTGAAGGTGATGTCGTGGCTGGCGCCATTCCTTGTGGGCCGCATCCCCATCTCCGCCCTGGCCAACCCACCCGCACTCGTGGAGCTGTTCGCCGAGACGATCAGCGAGGAGCTCGACTTCCGGCTGGAGGCGGAGAACATGCTCGACGTGGCTGCCACGTTCGCGGCGTTGGGGCAGCGCGGCTACATCGTCGCCCGCCCGCACCCCGAGCTCGTGACACGCAGGGTGCTCGTGATGGAGCGGCTGCACGGGTTCGCCTTCGAGGATCTGGAGTCGATGAAGTCCGCGGGGGTCGACACCCACGAGGTGATCCGCATCGGAGTGATGGGCTTCACCGAGGGCTGCATGGTGCACGGCATCTTCCACGGCGACCTGCACGCGGGGAACCTGTTCGTCACTCCGGACAGCCGCATCGCCCTCATGGACTTCGGCATCACGGCGCGCATGACGCCCCTCGAGCGCAACGCGTTCATGCGCCTGATGCTCACCGGTGCGATGGGAGACATTCCGGGGCAGATCGCGGCGTTCCGCGACCTCGGTGCGCTACCGGCCGATACCGACATCGACGACGTGATGCGCGAGCTCGGCCTCGACAAGGCCCCGGTGGATCCCACGTCGCTGAGCCAGGAGGAGCTGCTGGCGGAGATCCAGCGGATCATCAAGGCACTGCTGGCCATGGGCGCCAGGCTGCCGAAGATCCTGATGCTCTACGTGAAGAACCTCGTGTTCCTCGACGGAGCGATCTCGTTGCTCGCGCCCGACCTCGACCTGGTCGCCGAGATGGCGCGGCTGTCGACCTACATGGCGACCACGCACGGCGAGAAGCTCGCATCGGAGATGGGGGTCGAGGTGACCGCGTTCGAGGCCGATCCGGCCGCGATCCGAGCAGGCTTCGGGATCGTGGATGAAGAGTCGGACGACCCGGTCACGTACCGTGATCTACAGGCAAGGCGCGAACTCATACGCAAGCGTCTCGGCCACCGGGGCTGAGCCAGCCGGCTCACCACACCGCCCCTCCCCCGACCCCCCCTCTTCTGCCGTGCCCGAACAGCTTCACGATTCCACAGAACCAACGCGCCCGGCGCCCGCGATCGGCTCCGGCAGCACCGTTGTCGACGGCATCCGAAACGTGGCGATCATCGCCCACGTGGACCATGGCAAGACCACGCTCGTGGACGCCATGCTCGACCAGTCGGGCGCGATGGGTCGTCGCACCGACACCGACCGGGTGATGGACAGCCTCGACCTGGAGCGGGAAAAGGGCATCACGATCCTCGCGAAGAACACCGCGGTGCGCTGGGACCGCGCCGGCGGCGAGCAGGTGAAGGTCAACATCGTCGACACGCCCGGGCACGCCGACTTCGGCGGCGAGGTGGAGCGGGCACTGACCATGGTCGACGGCGTGCTCCTCCTGGTCGACGCATCGGAGGGTCCGCTGCCCCAGACACGCTTCGTGCTGCGAAAGAGCCTCGAGCTGGGCCTGCCCGTGGTGCTGGTGGTCAACAAGGTCGACCGGCCCGACGCACGGATCGCAGAGGTTGTCTCGGAGGTGGAGGAGCTGTTCCTCGACCTCGACGCCGACATCGACCAGATCGACTTCCCGATCGTCTACGCCTGCGCACGCGACGGACGCGCATCGCTCGAGGAACCGAGGTCCCTCGAAGACCTCGACGACGACCTCTCGCCGCTGTTGGAGGTGCTCGTGGAGCACCTCCCGGCACCTCGCCACGATCCCGACCACCCCACGCAGGCATGGGTCACGAACCTCGACGCGAACGACTTCGTCGGCCGACTCGCCCTCTGCAGGGTCCTGCATGGCGAAGTGCGCTCCGGCGCCCAGGTCATGTGGTGCCGCTCCGATGGTCGCCAGCAACCCGCCAAGGTGGCGGTGCTGTACGTCACGGAGAACCACGAGCGTGTGGAGGCCGAGAGTGCGGGCCCGGGCGAAATCATCGCCGTGGCCGGCCTCGACGAGGTCGGCATCGGCGACACGCTGGCCGACATGGCCGACCCACGCCCTATGCCCGTGCTGTCGGTCGACGAGCCCAGCCTCGCAATGACCATCGGCGTCAACACCTCGCCGTTGGCCGGCCAGGACGGCAAGTTGCTCACGGCACGGCTGATCAAGGGACGACTCGACAACGAGCTCGTGGGCAACGTGAGCCTGCGTGTGTTGCCCACCGAGCGACCCGATGCCTGGGAGGTGCACGCCCGCGGCGAGTTGCAGCTCGCCGTGCTCGTGGAGACGATGCGCCGCGAAGGCTTCGAGCTGACCGTCGGCAAGCCGCAGGTGGTGACCCGCGAGATCGACGGCAAGCTGCACGAGCCGGTGGAAGCGGTTTCGATCGACGTGCCCGAGGAGTACCTGGGCGCCGTGAGTCAGCTGCTGGCGACCAGGCGCGGCCAGCTGACCAACATGGTCAACCACGGCACCGGCTGGGTACGGGTGGACCAGCGGGTGCCTGCCCGGGGCCTGCTCGGTTTCCGCACCGACTTCCTGACCGAGACCCGGGGCACGGGCATGCTGCACTCGGTGTTCGACGGTTGGGCGCCGTGGTTCGGAGAGATCCGCTCACGCGACCGCGGCTCGGTGGTGGCCGACCGTGCGGGCAAGGTGACTCCCTACTCCGTGGTGGCCGTGCAGGAGCGCGCAACGCTGTTCGTCGGGCCGACCGAGGACGTGTACGAGGGCATGGTCGTGGGCGAGAACTCCCGCTCGGAGGACATGGACGTCAACATCACCCGCGAGAAGCAGCTCACCAACATGCGTGCCGCGGGTTCCGACAACACCCAGAAGCTGACCCCTGCAACACGGTTCTCCCTGGAGCGGGCGCTCGAATTCCTGGCCTCCGACGAGTGCGTGGAGGTCACGCCCGAGTCGATCCGCCTGCGCAAGGTGGAACTGGATGCGGGGGCCCGGGCCCGGGCGCTGAAGGCGCTGAAAGCGGCCCGGGACTGAGTGCCGAAAGCGGCCCGATACTGAGCGCTGAAGGCGACCCGAGACAGACCACTGGGGCGGTTCCCGCTCGGCACGGGGAATGAATCCCGATAAACCCGAGTTGATAGGTCAGGAATAGCAACATAGGTTGGTTCCCATGGCCGCAGGCTCACTGTTCGACTTCCCGAGTCCCGTCAACGAGAAAGCTGCCCGCGTGGTGGCCGCCGGCGCCACGATCATGGCGCTGGCAGTCGGCGTGCTCGGATGGGGCTGGGTGCTGATCCCGCTCACCTACGGTTTCATCGCCCGCGTCCTCACCGGCCCCACGCTCAGCCCATTGGGGCGCTTCGCCACGCGGGTGGCCGCACCGCAGCTGGGTGAGCCGAAGCACACTCCAGGGCCACCGAAGCGCTTCGCCCAGGGCATTGGCGTCGTGTTCAGCGTGTCGGCCTCGGTTCTCTGGCTCACCGGCTTCCCCGGTGCCGCACGTGTCGTGGTTCTGGCACTTGCAGGTGCCGCCTTCCTCGAAGCCGCGTTCGGTTTCTGCCTCGGCTGCCGGATCTTCGCGCTTCTGATGAAGGCCGGTCTCGTGCCCGACCACGTGTGCGAGGAGTGCAACGACCTCTCGTTGCGCATACCCGCCCTGGCCACCGCCAGGGTCGGCGCCAAGGTCGACTGAGGACCCGGGCGGCGGCGCTGGCCGCGCTCAGCCGGGCGGGCCGTCCAGCACCTCGAGGCGCACGCGTCGGTAGCCCTTGCCCTTCGATTGCACCTTGGCCACCTTGAGCCCGCCCACCTGCGAGGTGTCACCCACATGGGTGCCGCCGTCCGCCTGGCGGTCGAGGCCCTCGATGTCGACCACGCGGATCTCGGCGACCGACTCGGGGACCAGGTTGACCTTGGTCCGGATCAGGCTGTCGTCCGCAAGGGCCTCCCCCCTCGGCAGGAACGACACGCTGATCGGGCGGCACGCCGCGACCTCGTCGTTGAGTGCTGCCTCCAGGTCCTCGCGGAAGCCGTCGGGCGGCTCCGGGAACTCGAAGTCGAGTCGCCCGGCGAGCGGCTCCATGTTGCCGCCGGTCACGACCACACCGTGGTCGCGCCACATCACCCCACACAGGATGTGCATGGCGGTGTGCGTGCGCATGAGGCAGTGCCGACGGTGCGTGTCGAGCACGACCTCGACCTCGTCCCCCACCGCCGGTGCCCGTTCCCCCTCTGCGAGCGTGTGCCAGATCAGATCGTGATCCGCGGGATCATGCACCACGTCGATGACCCGCCGACCCGAAATCGTGCCTTCATCGTGCGGCTGGCCGCCGCCGGTCGCATACATCACGGTTCGGTCCAGCGCGACGCGCGGGCGACCCTCACCATCCACCTCGACGGCGGCCACCTCAGCCGTGCAGGAGGTCGCCTCGGCATCGTGCAGGTACAGCTGATCGGTCATCGCCCGATTCTGGCCTACTGTCATCGGCGATGCGTCTCGTGATCGCCCGATGCACCGTCGACTACGACGGCCGCCTGGCAGCCCACCTGCCCGAAGCTGTGCGCCTGATCATGGTCAAGGCCGATGGCTGCGTCGCCATCCACGCGGACGGTGGCGCGTACAAGCCGCTCAACTGGATGAATGCGCCCAACACCCTGGTTGACGACGGCGACAGCTGGATCGTGACCAACCCGGCGTCGGAGTCGCTCACCATCACATTGCACGAGGTCCTCTCCGACACGAGCCACGACGTGGGCATCGATCCCGGACTCGTGAAGGACGGTGTGGAAGCCCACCTCCAGGAGCTCCTGGCCGCCGACCCCACCGCGCTCGGCGATGAACTCGAACTGGTGAAGCGTGAATACCCGACCGACATCGGCCCGGTTGACCTGATGTGCCGCGACTCCGAGGGTTCGGCGGTCGCGGTCGAGGTCAAGCGACGCGGCGAGATCGATGGCGTGGAGCAGTTGACGCGCTACCTCGAACGCCTGGAGCGCGACCCCATGCTCCGCGGCATCAAGGGCGTGTTCGCCGCCCAGGTCGTCAAGCCACAGGCCCGGGTGCTGGCGGAATCACGAGGCATCCGGTGGGTGGAAGTCGACTACGACGCGCTTCGCGGCATAGAACGCCCCCAGATGAAGCTCTTCTGACGGGGCTCAGGCCTCCCGGGCAGACAACCAGGCGCCCACCGGGTCCATGATCCGGCCCAGCCCCTTCTCGGCGACGGTCCGCTCCGGCAGGTTGGCCAGTGCGCTCTGGAGCCGCGCCGCGGCACCCGGCACGCCGAGAATCGACTCGAGCGGGTCGATGTGGACCTCTATGCCAAAAACCACCGCCCGGCTGCGGGGCAGGCGCACGAACGTCTGCCTCTCGACGCGTAGCCAGCCCCGCTCGCCGGCATCGGCTCCCGTGACCGGTGGCTCGGGCGGATCTCCTGCAGTGGGCTGGAACAGATCCGGATGGTCGACCAGGTTCCAGTTGAGCCTCCAGGCCGGTCGTCCGACGCCGAGCCGATCCATGAACCGGTCCACCGGGCCGGCCAGCCGGGAGCCATACGCCGAAACAGGGTCATGCACCGCTGCCACCGACTTGCCCAGCTTGTCCGCCAGCACCCAGCGGGTCGGGAAGCAGACCGACGCCGCGGCGAGCACGAGCGCTCCCGACCCGTCGGGCAGCAACAGGCACCAGTCGGTCTCGCACAGCAGGCCGGCCTGCTCGATCGGGTGTGACCCGTCACCGAAATCGACCACGTGAGCCTCCACCACCTCGACACGGCGGACCGGTACCGTTGCGATTTCCCGGAAGAGGTCGGGTGAGTGGCCGAGGAGGTGTTCCGTGAGCAGGTCCCGCAGTTCCGCCGAAGCATCCTCCACGGTCCCATCCGGGTCATGGATCACCTGCGTCACTTGGTCACGGCGCGTGGCGATGAGTTCACGCTTGCGGAGAACACGCTCAGCGAGCATGTGGCTCGGTTCGACCCATCGTCCAGAATCGAGGGGGCGCACTCCCATGCGCGCGACGAACGGTCCCTCGACAAACGGAAGATACTGAGGCGTGGACACCACCGATCACGAGGATACGGAGTCGCCCGGCGACCCCGGGAAAGCCTCACCGGTGAGCGCGCCCGAAGACCCGACAGAGCAGACCACGTCCACCACGCCACCGTCCGACGCCACTGCGCAGATGGCGAGCGTGGTTGGCAGCCCCAACACCGATTCGGTTGCCACGGGCGCAGCTGAGGTCAACCGCCAACGCAGTCCCCACGGCAAGGGCAAGCTCCTGTGGATCGCAGCGATTCCGGTGGTGCTGTTCCTCGCATTCCTGGCCGCGTGGGGAGTCGACACCGCGATGACGGGCGACGACGTGGCGCGCAACACCGAACTGGCCGGCAAGCCCGTCGGCGGGATGGACCGCGCCGAGTTGTCCGGTGCCGTCGACGAGCTCGCCAATGAGCTTCCCGAGACCGAGGTGGTCATCGAGACCGGCGACCTCACGCTCACGACCACCGCGGGCGAGCTCGGCCTGGGCATCGACGAGGTGGCCACCACCGAGGCCGCGCTGGCCACCGCCACAGCAGTGCCGATGTGGAAGCGCCCTTTCGAGTGGGCCGGCTCGTTCTTCACCCCTCGCGCCGCGGATGTTGCCGTGTCGGTCGACGACGCGCAGATGGGTGACGCCCTGGCGGAGCTCGAGGGCGAGGACCGGCTTGCCCCGGTCGAGCCCACCCTGGTGATCAACGAGGGCGCAGCCGAACTGTCACCCGCCGTGGATGGCATCGAGCTCACCGTCGCTGACGTTGCCGGAGCCGTGCCGACGTCTCTTGGCAACGTGACCGAGCGGATCACGATCAACACCGAGCGCACCGTCGTACCAACCCAGATGCAGGACTCGGCGGTACAGCCGCTGGTAGACCAGGCCAACGCCATGCGCGAGCGGGCGATCACCGTCACCTCGGGCGAGCAGGTGTTCGAGCTCGAGGGCCAGTCCCTGGTCGACGGTGTCGCGGTGGACATGTCGGGCGACGACCCTGTGCTCACGATCTCCGAGGAGGTCATCGGCCAGCAGATCGCTGCCAACAAGGGCATCCTCGCCAACGCCACCGGTGTCAGGTTCACCCTCGGTGGATCCGGTCTGGTCCCCCAGCCGGGCCGCGACGTGGAGGTCTGCTGCGGTGACGGCGCCACCCGCGCCATCGTTGACGCCCTTCTCGCCGGGCAGACCGAGGTGACCGTACCCACCCGCACCATGACCGCGGCCGAGGGCGTCGAGTGGGCCTCCACGCTCGGCGTGAACCAGGTGGTCGGCGAGTTCACCACGAACCATCCGTGCTGCCAGGGACGGGTTGGCAACATCCACAACATCGCGGAGCAACTGCGCGGCATCCTCATCGCCCCCGGCGAGACCTTCTCGGTCAACGACACGACCGGGCGGCGCAACAGGGACAAGGGGTATGTGGCCGCCCCCGCGATCGTCGACGGCGAGTACGTGCAGGACGTCGGCGGCGGGGTCAGCCAGTTCGCAACGACACTGTTCAACGCCGCTTTCTTCGCGGGGCTGCCCATGCCGGAGTACAAGATGCACTCGGAGTACATCTCGCGGTACCCATACGCCCGCGAGGCGACGCTGTTCTACCCGAGCGTCGACCTCGCGATCACCAACAACACCCCTCACGGAGTCGTGATCTGGCCCACGTACACCGATACGTCGATCACGGTGCAGCTGTGGTCCACCCCTTACGCACGGGGTGAGGAAACCGCGAAGAGCAAGTCAGGCGGATGCGGCACGGTGACCACCACCCGCACGATCACCTTCCCCGACGGCGCGCAGGACCAGGACAAGTTCCGCGCCAACTACCGCTGCACCTGAGCGGAGCCGCGGTCGGGCCGGTTCGCGGGGCGAAACCGCGCCGCACCCCGTAGTTTGGTGGGTCCGGCGACGACGCGAAGGAACCCCAGATGACCGACGAAGCTGGCACACAGGACGCCTCGGAATCACAGCCCACCGCGGACGAGAGCATCGAGCAGGTCGAGATGCACTACGAGTCGCGCATGAGCGACGCCGACGCGCTCATGTGGAACATCGAGAAGGACCCGATGCTCCGCTCGACCATCACCTCGATGGTGATCATCAAGGGCGAAGTGGATCGCGACGTGCTGCGCAGCGCGATCGACCGCCTGAGCCGCGCCGTTCCCCGGCTCCGCCAGCGCGTCCGCGGCAACCCCTATTCGATCGCCCCACCCCGCTGGGAGGTCGATCCCAACTTCGACCTCGACTACCACCTGCGGTTCGTGAAGGCGCCGGGCAAGGGCACGGTCGAGGACATCCTCCGCCTCGCAGAGCCGATCGCCATGCAGGGCTTCGACCGGGCACGCCCGATCTGGGAGTGCACCTACGTGACCGGCGGGGACGGCGACACGAGCGCCCTGCTGATGAAGATCCACCACTCGGTCACCGATGGGGTGGGCGGCGTGCAGCTGATGCTGGAGCTGTTCGACCTCGAGCGCGACCCCAGCGCCCGCACACAGCCCGACGCACCCGAGGTCAGAGTCCTCAACCAGTCCGAGCGGTTCCTCGACGCCGCCACGCACCAGGCGCGCGTGTCGGGCGCGATGGCGGCGAAGTTCGCCCGGGGTGCCGCCGACAAGGCCCTCGGGGCGGTCGCGGATCCGCGCGGCGCTGCGGAGTCGGCGACGGAACTGACCGAGTCGGTCGGACGGTTGCTCGCTCCGGCCAACCATCCGATGGGCCCGCTCCTGCAGGGCCGGTCGCTCTCGTGCCACTTCGACATCCTGCGTCTGCCGCTCGGCCCGATGAAGGCGGCCGGGCACAGCTGCGGCGGCAAGCTCAACGACGCGTTCGTGGCCGGCATCCTGCTCGGGATGCGCAGGTACCACCACGAACTCGGTTCCGACCTCGACGCGCTGCGCATGGCGATGCCCATCAGCATTCGAGGCGAGGACACCGAGAACACAGCGGGCAACTCGTTCGTCCCCGCCCGCTTCCAGATACCAGCAGATAGCGACGACCCCCTGGCAACTCTCGAGGAGACCCATCGACGGCTCGCGGAGGTGGTCCACGAACCCGCGTACGCGCTGGTCGATCCGCTCTCCAACATCCTCAACCGGTTGCCGGCGACGGTTACCACCCAGTTCTTCGGCTCGATGATGCGAGGGCTCGACTTCCAGGCGTCGAATGTGCCCGGCTCCCCCCTCCCGCTATACCTGCGTGGCCACGAGGTCGAGTCGGTCGTGCCCTTCGGGCCGATGGCCGGGGCCGGCGCCAATGTCACGCTGCTCAGCTACCAGCACGACCTCAACATCGGAATCAACGTCGACCCGGCAGCCATAACCGACCCCGAGCTGTTCAGCCGCTGCCTCGCCGCCGGCTACGACGACGTGATGGCTGTGGGCGACGACTGAGCCAGCGCGAGTGTGACCGCCCGCATGGGGCGTCCTAGCCTCGCGTCGTGCGCATCCACGACGCCGCGATCGTCGGCGCCGGCCCGGCAGGGGCCGCAGCAGCCATAACCCTCGCCCGCTCAGGCCTCGATGTCGTCCTCATCGACAAGGCCGAGTTCCCACGCGACAAGATCTGCGGCGACGGGCTCACGTCGCTGGCCCTTGGACTGCTCGAGGACCTGGGTGTCGACCCCACCACGATGTCCGACTGGATGTGGGCCTCGGACTGCCAGGTGCGGTCCCCCAGCGGGCACTCGGAGTTGTTCGCGTTGCCGCGTGACCAGGGCCACTTCGCGGCTGTGGTGCCGCGCGCACAGCTGGACGCCGAACTGGTCGATGTGGCCCGCAAGGCCGGAGCCGAGGTGATCGAGGGACACGCCGTGACCGGCGCCGTCGAGCGGTCCGACGGCGTTGAGCTCACCATCGGCAAGGACACACCAGTGGCCGCGTCATGGGTGATCGCGGCCGACGGCATGTGGTCGCCGATGCGCAAGCACCTCGGCGTCGCCCAGCCGGGCTACCTGGGTGAGTGGCATGCGTTCCGCCAGTACGCGTCCGGGGTCGGCGGCCGGGGAGCAGAGGAGCTGTTCGTGTCGTTCGAGGCCGACCTGCTGCCGGGCTACTTCTGGTCCTTCCCGCTGCCTGGCGAGCGGGCCAACGTGGGATTCGGCATCCAGCGCGGCGGCAAGGTGCAAGTGCAGGAGATGAAGCGGCTCTGGGCCGACCTCCTGGAGCGGCCCCACGTGCGCGAGGTGCTGGGCGAAGGCTTCGAGATGGAGGGAACGCACCGGGCCTGGCCAATTCCGGCACGAATCGACGCTGCCGTGCCCGCCACGCGCCGCACCATGTTCGTGGGCGACGCGGTCGGCGCATGCGACGTGATGACCGGCGAGGGAATCGGCCAGGCACTGTTGAGCGGCGTCCGCGCCGCCGAGTCGGTGATCGACTGTGGCCAAGGCGGAAGCGCCGCGGCCGACTACGCAGCGACGATCCGCAGCGAGCTTGTCGCCGATCACCGGATGTCTGCGCTGCTGGTGCGTGCGCTCCGCCACCGCAAGGGTGCCCGAGCGGCAGTAAGGGTGGCCGGCGCCACGGCGTGGACGCGACGCAACTTCGCCCGCTGGCTGTTCGAGGACTACCCACGCGCAATCCTGGCGACCCCGCGCCGCTGGGGATCGCACAGCTTCACCGGGCCGGGCGCGTACAGGGACACCGCCGGCCGAAGCTGACCAGCCTCGAGACCGGCCCCTTCCGGCCGGGTCTCCCGGCTGTATTCTCCCCGGATGCAGACTGCACTGACCGAGATGCTGGGTGTCGAACACCCCGTGATGCTCGCCGGCATGGGCGGGGTTTCGTACCACGCCGTGACCGCCGCCGTTTCCGAAGCAGGGGGGTTCGGCTGCCTCGGGGCATCGACAATGTCCTACGACGTCATGGTCCGCGAGATCGAGGCCGTACGCGAACTGACGGACAAGCCCTTCGGCGTGGACCTGCTGACTGCGGCGCCACAGGACATGCCGGCCAACGTGCAGGCCATCGTCGATGGCGGCGCCTCGGTGTTCGTGGCCGGGCTCGGCGTGCCAAGGGAGGTCGTCGACCAGTGCCACGAGCAGAACGTGCTGGTGGTGAACATGTGCGGCAAGGTGCACCACGCCGTCGACGCGGTGGAGGCAGGTTGCGACATCGTGGTGGCCCAGGGCACCGAGGCCGGCGGCCATACGGGGCGGATCGCCACGATGCCGCTCGTTCCCCTGGTGGTGGATGCGGTTGGCACAGAGGTGCCCGTCGTCGCCGCCGGAGGGATCTTCGACGGCCGGGGGCTCGCCGCATCGCTGATGCTCGGAGCTGCCGGCGTCTGGATGGGCACCCGGTTCATCGCCACGCCGGAAGCACGGACCGTCAACGGCTTCAAGGAGCGCATCGTCGAGGCCGACGAGACCGCCACGATCGTGACCAGGGCGTACACGGGCAAGACCTGCCGCGTGCTCACCACCGGTTACGCAGACGACTTCGAGCGGTCCGGCGCAAAGCCGGAGCCGTTCCCCGCCCAGTTCATCAAGGCGATGAACGAGGGCGTCAACCACCTTGGCGGCGATGCCGACACGGTGGGGGTGGACCCGGAGAGGGAGTTCATGCCGGCAGGCCAGGCCGTCGGTGCGATCGACTCGCTCACTCCCGCAGGAGACGTTGTGGAGTCGGTGGTGGCCGAGGCCGAGGAGGCCTTGGCCGCCATTCGCTGAGCGCCACCCTGAACCGGGTTCAGCCCCGGGTGCGCCCAAGGCGTGATGCGCCGCTGGTCCAGCCCGGGCCCCGCTCGGGCAGAACCCTGTGGCCCCTTGGGCAATAACTCCCGTGGGGGCCCGGGCTCTGGTGTGTTCACGACCCGTTCTGCTACCGTAGCAAGAGCTGTGAGAGGGCCAATTGGCCACCAACCTGGGGGCGTGATGGCGGGAAACCGTTCAACCCATCGAAACCGACTCGTACGCAGGGCGCTCACGGCGCTCGCCGTGGTTCCGATTGCACTCGTGGCTCTGTCCGCGCCCTCAGGGGCGGGAAGCCCGACCACCACCACTGCGCCGACCACCACGATTCCCGAAGACTCCAACTTCACCCTGGCCGGGCTGGACCGCAAGGGTCAGCCCCTCACCACCGGGGCGATCATCGACGGCTCGTTCGCCTTCTGCAAGAACGCCAACGGTCTCGGGTCCGAGCTCTACTTCGAGGGCACCGGCACCAACAACATCTCCATCAAGCACGCTTCTGTGAGCCCGATGGTCATCCCGCTGCACTTCGGCGTGATCAGCATCACCGACTCGATGAACACCAATCCGATCCAGGATGACTTCGTCACCCTCGGTGTGGTCGAGGGATCCCCGGCGCCGTTCGGGACCGTCGGACCTTCCAGCGCCACCTACGGCGGCATCGCAGTTGCCCCGAGCGGCGGCGGCATGGTCTCGCTGAGCCACGACGACCTCAACTCGGACTGCTCGGTCAGCCGTGCGATGCCGATTCTCGAGCCCATCGTCGAAGGTGGTTCCACAACCACCACCGCACCCCCCACCACCACGACGACGGCTCCGACAACGACCACCACGGCGCCCACAACCACCACGACGGCACCGACCACCACCACCACGACCACGACTCCGACAACGACCACCACGGCCCCGTAGCGGCAACAGGAAACGCATCAGCGAACGGGCCCCCGTCGAGGCGGGGGCCCGTTCGCGTGCGGACGTCCTGGCGCAGTGCGTCGCTGTGAGGTTGGCTGTGCGGCCAGCGCGTCGGCCGGCCAGCCGCTCAGCCCATCAGTTCCTTGACCGTGGACACCATCTTCTGTGCCGATGGCAGGTCACGGGAGATCACCTCGACGTTGAGCACCGTCACGCCCGCTTCGCGGTACTGGGCGATGCGGTCTGCCAGATAGGCCTCGTCGCCACACAGCGACGTCTCCTCGAGGAATGACTGCGGCACAGCCTGTGCCGCCTCCTTCTTCTTGCCGTCCAGGTAGAGGTCCTGGATCTCCTTGGCCTCGGCACCGTAGCCGTAGCGCTGGAACAACTGGTTGTAGAAGTTCTTCTCGCGGGCGCCCATGCCGCCCACGTAGAGGGCGATCATGCCGGCGGAGAACTGCCGGATCGGGGCGACCTCCTCTTCGGCGCCGACCGCGAGCAGGCCACCGGCGATCACGTCCATCTCGCCGAGGTCGCCGGACCGCTTGGCGAGTCCGATCTCGAGGTCGTCGCCCCAGACGTCATGCGCCTTGCCGGGGTGGTACAGGATCGGCAGCCAGCCATCGGCCAGTTCCGCGGTCATCTGCACGTTCTTCGGCCCGAGCGATGCCACATGGATCGGGATCCGAGGCCTGACCGGGTGGGTGATGATCTTCAGCGGCTTGCCGAGGCCCGTTCCCTGATCCGAAGGCAACGGCATCGTGTAGTACTTGCCGTCGAAGTCGAGGGGCTCTTCTCGGGCCCACACCCGACGGCAGATGTCGATGACCTCGCGAGTGTGGCCGATGGGGGCCTTGTACGGAATGCCGTGGAAGCCCTCGATGACCTGCGGACCCGATGCCCCGAGCCCGAGGATCGCCCGGCCACCGGAGATGTCATCCAGGCCTGCGGCAGTCATCGCCATGAGGGTGGGGGTGCGGGTGTAGACGGGCAGGATGCCGGACGCGATCTGGATCGTCTCGGTTTCCGCCGCCAGATAGCCCATCAAGGTGGGAGCGTCGTAGCCGTAGGCCTCGGCCACATAGACGATGTCCATGCCCGCGGCTTCGAGGGCCTTGACCTTCTCGACTGACTCGGCGAACCCTCCGGCATAGCCGACCTGCATGCTGAGCTTCACGTGGTGCCCCCTGGGTCTGTGGCCGGCCGAGCCGGCGGCGCGACCCCATCAGCCGGGTTCGCGGATCTGGTGCGATGGCAGTGCTTCTGCGCCCTCAGGCGCTCGGTTCATACTCCTTGAGCCGGCAGAGCTGGGCGGCCTCGAGCCAGGGCACTTCGACTCCGTTGTCGAAGTGCACCCGGTAACGGATCCAGCTGAGCCCGGTGCGGAGCATGACCTTGCCGCTGGTGCCTGCGGGCACGCCCGGCAGATCCTCGGTGACCACGACCTTCTCGTGGGCCGTGAACGATGCGTCGGATGCAGAAGCCATTGCGCACAAACCTACCCGAGGGGGTCCGACGGTAGGAACTCGGAGCCACGGCCGCACCCGCGGTGTCCTGAGGGTGTGCCCAAGGCCCCAGGGGCACGGTGTCGGCCGTTCAGGAGGCTGTTGCGGATGCCGCCCGCCGGCTCTCCGCCCAGGTCTTGTTGGCCTCCACGTCGACATCGTGCGGCAACCCGAGCACACGCTCCGACACGATGTTGCGCTGCACATCACCGGTGCCCCCGCCGACCGTCAGTGCCTGGCTGAACAGCCAGCCGAAGTGCCAGATCCCCGGATCTGCTCCCAGTGGCCGGCCGTCCGTCAGAAGCCCGGATGCGCCGGCCAGGTCCTTGGCGGTCTCCATTATCCGCATGCCGTGCTCGTCGGCCAGGATCTTGCGGATCGAGGCCTCCGGCCCGGGCTGCTCTCCCTTTATGGCGGATGTGACCGTGCGCAGCCGGATCAGACGCAGGATCTCCGACTCGATGTGCAACCCGGCGAGCCGTTGGCGCATAACCGGATCGAGGACTCCGCCTTGTTGGCGCACCAGCTCGAGCAGGTCCGATGCAGCTGGGCCGTTGCCCCAGAGAGCTCCCCCACCGCTGAGCGACACCCGTTCGTTGGCCAAGGTCACCTTCGCGAGCCGCCAGCCGTCGTTGACCTCGCCGACCACATTCTCATGAGGGATCCGAACATCGGTGAAGAACACCTCATTGAACGTGTGTCCGCCCGTCATCTCCACGATCGGGCGGATCTCGATGCCCTCGGCGTCCATCGGGCACACGAAGTAGGTGATGCCCCTGTGTTTCGCCACGTCGCGGTCGGTGCGGGCGATCAGGATGCCGTAGCGGGCGAAGTGGCCGAGTGACGTCCAGATCTTCTGGCCGTTGACGACCCACTCGTCGCCGTCGCGCACCGCGCTGGTGGACAGTCCCGCCAGGTCACTGCCGGCGCCCGGCTCCGAGAACAACTGGCACCAGACGTCCTGCGCGCTCAGGATCCGCGGGATGTACTGCTCCTGTTGCTGTGGTGTGCCCGCCTCGAGCAGCGTGGGGCCCGCCCAGCCGATGCCGATGATGTTCGACGGACGCTTCACGCCCGCCGCCTTGAGCTCCTCGTCGATGATGATCTGTGTTATCGGGTCTGCGTCGAGGCCATAGGGCTCGGGCCAGTGGGGTGCCACGTAGCCGGCCGCAGCCACCTGTGCGTCGGAGGGGTCAGGATGCTCGGCCAGCCACTCGCGCACCGCCACTCGCCTCGGGTCGCCATCGGGTGGTAGTTCGAAATCCATCGGCGCAACCTACTGCGCGCCGGGATTGCCGCGACCCGTGCAGTGCTGTGACGTACCCGACACCGATCACGGCCACCTCCACGGCGGGGTTTGCCTATGCTCGCCGGACCGTAGGACCCAGGGGGACCGATGCCGGGATGGAACTTCGCTGAGTTGTGGGAGGAGATCGCCTCGCGCTTCGGCGATTCCGATGCGCTGGTGCAGGGTGAGCGCCACATCACCTGGTCAGAGATGGATGCACGGGCCAACGGCCTCGCGTCGTGGCTGCTCGACCGCGGAGTCCAGCATCAGGACAAGGTCGCGCTCTACCTCTACAACTGCCCCGAATACGTCGAAGCATCGTTCGCCTGTTACAAGGCCGGCCTCGTGCCGGTCAACACCAACTACCGCTACCTGGACGACGAGTTGGCCTACCTATGGGACAACGCGGACGCAGTGGCGGTCGTGTTCCACTCGGCATTCACCGAACGCGTCGAGGCGGTCCGTTCCCGGGTGCCCGGCGTGCGCGACTGGTTGTGGGTCGATGACGGGTACGGCGACTGCCCCGACTGGGCCACCCCCTACGAGGGGGCGACCACGCCCACGGCCGAGCGCGCCGAAGCACCGTGGGGGCGTTCGGGTGACGACATCCTCATGATCTACACGGGCGGCACGACCGGCATGCCGAAGGGCGTGATGTGGCGCCAGGACGACCTGATCCGCGCCACTTGCGCCACCGGCAACGCCCTGCTCGCGGAGGACCCCGACTCGGTCGGTGGCGTGACAGCGGCGATCGACACACTCACCGGGCCAGGGGTTCCCGGCCTGCCCGCATGCCCGCTGATGCACGGCACCGGCTGGTTCACCGCCAACATCTACCTGACCCAGGCAGGCTCGGTGGTGTGCCTGCAGGACCGCCATCTCGATGCGGTCGAATTGCTGGACACGGTCGAACGCGAGGGCGTGGGGGGCCTCACGATCGTCGGTGATGCCTTCGCCAAGCCGATCATCCGGGCACTCGACGCCAGCCCCGGCCGTTGGGACCTGTCCAGCCTCGTACTGATCACCTCGTCGGGAGTGATGTGGAGCGAAGGGGCGAAGAAGGGCCTGCTGGAACACCACCCGACAATGCTGCTGATCGACTCGTTCTCGTCATCGGAGGCGCTCGGCATGGGCCAATCCATCTCCGCGGCCGGCGCCGAGGAGAAGACCGCACACTTCGCCCTCGGTTCCAACGCTGCGGTGTTCGACGAAGACGGCAACCCGGTCGAAGCGGGTTCCGGCGTCAAGGGGAGGGTGGCGGTACCCGGCCATGTCCCGATCGGCTACTACAAGGACCCCGATAAGTCCGCCGCCACCTTCATCGAACACGACGGTGTGCGCTACTCGATGCCCGGCGACTACGCCACCGTCGAGGCCGACGGCTCCATCACGTTGCTCGGGCGCGGCTCGGTGTGCATCAACACCGGCGGCGAGAAGGTGTTCCCCGAGGAGGTCGAGGAGGCCCTGAAGGTCCACGAGTCGGTTGCCGACGCCGTGGTGGTGGGCGTGCCCGACGAGAAGTTCGGCGAGGCGATCACAGCCGTGGTGGAGCCGGCTGACGGCGACATCGATCCCGGCGCCCTGATCAGCCACGTCAAGGACCACCTCGCCCACTACAAGGCGCCCAAGACGGTTCTCACGATCGACACGATCGGACGCGCCCCCAACGCCAAGGTCGACTACAAGCGCATGAAGGCCTATGCCCTCGACTCCCTCGGCATCGACGCCGACTGAGCCGCCACCGGCACCGGTTGGCCCCGGCAAGGGCGGCAGCCGTAGCGTGGCGGGTCAACGACCGGTCGACGGGGGCCGGCACAACTCCCCCATGGAGGAGAACTGATGTCTGATCTCGGATTCGAGGGCCAGGTGGCAATCGTGACCGGCGCAGGTGGCGGCCTCGGCAAGTCCCACGCGCTGGAGCTGGCACGCCGCGGAGCACGGGTGGTCGTGAACGACCTGGGCGGCGCAGTCGACGGCTCCGGCGGGAGCGACTCGGCGGCCCAGAAGGTCGTGGACGAGATCGAGGCTGCTGGCGGCGAGGCCGTGGCAGACCACAACTCGGTGGCCACACCGGAGGGCGGCAAAGCCGTCGTGCAGACCGCACTCGACGCCTACGACACGATCGACATCGTGATCAACAACGCAGGCATCCTGCGCGACAAGACCTTCCACAACATGACCCCGGAACTGCTCGAGCCGGTAATCGCCGTGCATCTGCTCGGAGCTTTCTACGTCACCCAGCCGGCCTGGGGAATCATGCGCGACAAGGGCTACGGCCGCGTCGTCAACACCAGCTCCAACTCCGGCCTACTCGGCAACTTTGGCCAGGCCAACTACGGCGCTGCCAAGCTCGGTCTCGTGGGCTTCACCCGCGTGCTCGCCAACGAGGGCAAGGCCAAGGGCATCAGGGTCAACGCCATCGCTCCGGTCGCCAAGACCCGCATGACCGAGGACCTGCTGGGCCCGCTCGGCGACAAGCTCGAGCCCTCCGAGGTCACGCCGACCGTCGTGTACCTCGCCCACGAGGACTGCCCGGTCAACGGCGAGGTCTACTCCGTGGCCGGCGGCGTCGTCGCCCGGTACTTCATCGGACTCACCCCTGGTTGGTACTCCGAGGGCCACAGTGTCGAGGACGTGCGCGACAACTTCGAACAGATTCGCGACGAGACCGGCTACATCGTGCCCGAGGATCCCTCGGGCGAGCTCAAGAAGCTTCTCGAGACCCTGAGCTGACCCAGAGCCGCGCCTCTGTCTGACCGGCTCCACCTTTCGGGGTGGAGCCGGTGCCGTTCTCGGCGCGAGGTCCGCTGCGACTGAGCCCGCAGCCGCTCAACCCTGCGGGTTGTCCCCGGAGGACGCGTCCACCGTTTCCCCGTCGTCGGGACGGATATCGACCACTTCATCGGCTTTCGAGGACTGGCCTACCTCGGGATCGGACGTGCCATCGCCGGCGTCGTCGCTGAAGTCCTGCGGCTCGGCCTTCCTAAGGTCGGCCTGGGCGGCCAGCACCGCCGTCTTGGAGAGCTTGTCGCCGGTGAAGCGGAGTTTCGACTTCATCACCCTCATCTCGACCTTGTTGTACACGAGAACGCTGATGAGGATCGTGGCCGCGGCCATGAACGGCAGTCGCAGCAACTGCATACTCAGCGGCGCGTCCTCACCTCCGGTGAGGCCCATGATCACCAGGAACGGCAGGGCGTGCCAGATGTAGATCGTGTAGGAGCGCTGGCCCATCCACTGCATCCAGTTCATCGACCACGCCTTGGACACCCACCAGTGGCGGTAGCGGGCCAGACAGAACAGACACAGCGCGAATCCGAGTGCACCCAGGGTGTGCCCGAAGCGGAACCAGTAGGTGGTCGCGAGCATGTCGGGACGGTTGAACTCCTCCGGACCGGCAGGCAGGTACTCGAAGTACGGGCCACCCAGCTTCTGGACCGCACCACTCGACGTGTTGAGCATAAGGATCCAGAGCGCCAGGCCGAATGTGCCCATCCACATGAGCCATCGCGCATGCCGGTCGGTGGTTCGCTCCGGGACGTAGGCGTTGATGATCGCCACGAGCACACCGAGCATGAGTGAGTCCGGCCGCTGCAGGAAGAACATCCGCACACCGGCGATCATGTTCTCGTCATCCTGGAAGAACCCGGTGTAGGCGAACCAGCGGGCGATGGCGATGCCGACGAACACAACCCCGAGCACGACGCCGAGCTGCTTCATCCAGTCCTTCTTGACGCAGACGAGCACTGTGCCTGCGATGCCGAGGTAGAACCACTCCTCCATGCCGAGGGTCCACAGGTGCCACATCGTGCGGTCGTTCTGGGCCGTGGGGTCGATCACATAGAGCCCGTTGGGGAAGAACAGGTGGTAGACGTAGCCGACCGCCGCGGCGCCGTCGGCGAGGATGTCGGTCAGACCTGGGATCTCGTCGGGGATCGGCGCCCCCACTGCGCGGGCGACCGAGATGCCGATGCCGATCACCAGCCAGACGGCGACGAACAGCCATACGGATGGGAACAGGCGCAGGCCGCGGCGCCAGTAGAACGCCCGCAGGCCGATGGTGCCGGTGCTGCGATGCTCCTGTATCAACAGCGTGGTGATCAGGAAGCCGGAGAGCACGAAGAAGCCGTCGATGACGGTCACCCACGATTCCACGTAGGCGAACAGTGCGTGGCCGACTATCAGCATGGTGACGCCGATGCCACGGATGCCGTCCATCGACGTCACGAGCCCGAGCTTCGGGGCCTGTGATACGAACGGTGCCTTGGCTGTGCTCATCGCGTTGCGCCCTCGTCACTGGCCGACAGTTCGGCATCGTCCTGGGCCACCCCGACGTGGTCTCCGTGGCCCGGCGTGCCCCCTGAGTCATTCGCCTTGCCGGAGTCGCCGGTGTCGGCGCCAGGCGTGTCGCCGTTTCGATTGGCCTCAGGGCTCAGCGGCGGATCGTTGTCCTCGACCGGCTTGCCGGTCACGTCCACCATCTTGCCCGTGTGCAGGTCGACGACCTCCTTTTCAGAGGAGTAGCGGAGCTTCACCTTCATCATCTTCTGCTCGACGCCGTAGTAGATCGGAATCCCCATCAGGATGCCGAGTGGCACGAGCACCAGCACCCTGGTCTTCTCGCCGAGCACGGAGTCCAGGCCGAGCACCTCGAGCAGCAGCCAGAAGAACAGCGTGTGCCAGACGTACAAGGTGTAGGACTGGCGGCCGAGCCACCGCAGTGGCTGCCAGGAGAGCCAGCGGTTGGCCCACCAGTCCTTCATCCGGGCCATGGCGAGCAACGGGATGGCGAACGACACGGCACATACCGTGTGGCCGTACTGGATCCAGTACAGTCCGCCGTCCATCTGGAGCTCACCGTTGACGATGTCGGGCTGCATCGGCGTGTACGGGAACGGCAGGCCGGCCTGGCCGAACAGGTCATTGAGGAAGCCCGACGCCATCAGCATCGTGAAGAAGAAGACCGCGAAGCTGACGGCCGCGAGCTTGGGGAGCCAGCGCTTCCAGCGCGGTGTCAGCTCCGGTAGGTACGCGTTGAGCACCGCCAGAGCGACACCCCACATGAGGGCGTCGGGTCTGCTCAGCCACAGCAGCGAGAGCCCACGGGGAAGCACGCCGTCGTTGGTGGGGCCGCCCGGCCAGGGGCCGGTAATGCCCATCCACCGCTGCACGCCAATGAAGACCGCACCGGCGACCATCAGCACTGCCAGCTGCTTCATCCAGTTCTTGCGGATGGCGACCAGAACCGTGACGCCGATGAGGAGGTAGAACTGCTCCTCCACCGCCAGCGACCAGTACTGACTGATCGAGAGCTGCTCTGCTTTCTCGGGGTCGACGGCCGCGAGGCCCACGGGGAACACCAGCTCGTATACATAGAAGAACGCCGCCAGGGCCTCTTCCCACAGTGTCGAGAGCCGGTCACGGTCGAACAACAGCGCCGCGGCGAACCACGCGGCGATGCACAGGTAGGCGGTGGGCAGCAGCCTCACACCGCGGCGGGCGTAGAACTTGCGGAAGTTGATTCCGTAGGTGTCGCGGTGCTCCTGCATGAGCAGCGACACGATCAGGAAGGCCGACATCACGAAGAACATGTCAACGATGCCCGCAGCCGAGGGATACAGGTTGCTGTACGCGTGCTGTGACAGCACCATCAGGATGCCGATGCCGCGAACCCCGTCGAAACCGCCTATGAAGCCGAGCTTCGGCGCTTGGGACACGAACGGTCCCGGCGCCTTCGCCCCCACACTCGCCATGGACTCGAGATTACGAGGGTGCAGGAGGTCACACAACAAGAACGACGTTCATTCGGGTGGGTATATACACCCGACCGACGAGGCCGGCATCCGTTCGGCTCAGGCAGTCCGTTGCCGACCTCGGCGACCGCTCACCACCAGTGACCGGTGTTCGATCCGCCAGCCCGACCCATCGCGCACCAGGCGGTCCTCGTAGGTGCCGGTGAGTGTGTAGACAGGCGGTTCCTGGCCGGGCTCCCGGTAGTGGTGGGCCAGAATCGGCGTGCTTGCCGTGGCCGTGTCGCCATCGAGGCGGACCTCCGTGTCGCCGACGATGTGCTCCCAGCTGGCGAATCGGCCGAGGGCCTCCCCCATCCGGGCCCTGAGCTCCTCGAAGCTGCTCTGGCCGTTGCCACCCAGCTCAGCGGTCGCATCCGGTGTGAACACCGCCTGCAGCCCGTCGAAGTCCCCCGCGTCGACGCAGCGGGCGTACTCGACCACGAGAGCACGGATCGCCTGCTCGTCCGGTTCGGGCCCTGCCATGCCAGGCGACCTCAGGCGGTGATGAAGTCGGCGCGGATGTTGCCGGCCTCGTCGTACATCGGCTCGGAGAGGTCACAGCGGTACTTGCGCACCTCTCCCCCGCTGCGGGGGTGCATGTGGAACACCTCTCGCATGTCGTGGTAGTTGGCGTGCTCGAAGTGGGCCGCGAGCGACTCGGTGTCGGCCCACAGTTCGAACACGCGGATCCGCCCGTCATGGGTAGGGTCCGCCGAGAATGCGTAGGCGATGCAACCGGGCTCTTCGTTGCGAGTGGCCTGCTGAAGCGCCTTGCCCGCCTCGAGGACGGAACCGCGCGCCGCGGAGTCGGCGTAGTCGAGATGGCCGGCGACGATGATCATGAACTCGCCACGCTAGTGCTCGTCGCCAGGTGCGCCTCGGAGCACACCGGAGCTACCGGCGTGGAAGCGGTGCACCTCCGTTCCGCTGGCGGTCTGGCCACCGTCGATCACGAGGCATTGGCCGGTCACTTGGCCCGCATCGTCACTGGCCAGGTACGCCACTCCTGCCGCCACGTCATCGGCCAACGCAGCGACCCCGAGCAGGGAGCGCTCGGCGAGCCTCGCCGCCACGGCTTCGTCGGCCTCGGTGACTCCTCGCAGGTTGGTCGTCATCGGCGTGACAGTGGACCCCGGTGCCACTGCGTTGACCCTGATGCCGTGGGGGCCCAGTTCGTTGGCAACAGAGCGCGTGAGGCCGAGCACCCCGTGCTTTGCGGCCGTGTAGAGGTGGGGGCCGAGGCCACCGACCACAGCGGCTGTGCTGGCGGTGGAGATGATCACGCCGGAACCCTGCGGCTGCATGGCGGCCGCTGCGTGCTTGGTGCCGAGGAACACCCCCTTGAGCAGCACCGACACCGTCTCGTCGTAGGACTCCACGGAGGTCTGGGCGATCGGGCCGACCGCACCAACGATGCCGGCGTTGTTGACCATGACGTCGATTCTCCCGAACTCCGAGACTGCAACGCCGACCGCGGCCGCCACGTCGTGCTCGCTGGTCACGTCGGTGCGCTGGAACCGGACCGAGTCGCCGTGGCGGTCGAGCAACGCTGCGGCGGCCTCCTGGTCGAGGTCCGCGACCACCACCGAGGCACCCTCTGCGACGAAGCGATCGACGATCGCTTCGCCGATGCCGCTGGCACCTCCTGTGACCACGGCAATCCTGCCATCGAGTCGTCCCATCTCTGCGCTCCTGGTCGCGTTGGGGGACAATGATCGCAGATGCCGCCCACCACGAGGCCGAGTGACCCGTTCGACGACCCTGGTCTGGTCCTGTCGCACTTCACGCTCGGCCGTCACCACGACATCGACCGCCGCCTCGACGCGGCCGCCGCAGCGGGCTGCTCCGGCATCGGACTGTGGTTCGGCCAGCACGAACTCATGGAGGCTGACGGGACGGCAGACGCGCTTGAGGCGATGCTCGAGTCACGCGGACTCTGCGTGGCCGAGATCGACACACTCAGGCTGCCGGCCGACGGTCGGACCCCGCCGAGCGCAGATGAGGTTGCGGCGGAGCACGCGGCGTTCCGGCTGGCCGACCGGCATGGCTGCCGCAGCCTGCACGTGATCGGCCCCGCCGTTGGTGGAGTCGCAGAGGTTGCCGACTCGTTCGGAGCCTTGTGTGACCGCGCCAAGGATCACGGGCTCATGGTCGGCCTCGAGTTCATGCCGACGACAGCGGTCGAGTCCGCTGCCGACGCCCTAGCCGTGGTGGAAGCGGCCGACCGCGACAACGGTGGGATCTGCATCGATGCGTGGCACCATTTCCGCGGCGCCGACGACATCGACATGATCCGGGCGCTGCCCGGCGAACGGATCGTGGACGTACAGGTGAGCGATGGGCCGGCCAAGCCCACTGTTGCCGACTACGGCGAGGACACCCGCTCCAACCGGCTGCCACCGGGTGATGGCGGGTTCGACCTGGCCGGGTTCGTGGCCGCGATCCGCTCAACCGGAACCAGCGCCCCGTGGGCCATCGAGGTGTGCACCGACACGGACTGGGAGGGATCGGACGCACCGGACGCCACCGCTTTCGTGCAGCGCTGCGCGCACGGACTGCGGCAACTGCTCGTGGCCGAGGAGGGCTGAGCCGACCTCAGAGCTGGCTGCGCGACATCCCGGCGGGTGAGTCCTTCAGCATCAGCTCGCTGTCGAAGCTGATCCGCTTGGTGGGAACCACTTCGATCACCACGCGGCCGGGCGAGTCAAGATGATCCACGAACGCTGCTTGTTGGGTCTCGGAGTCGGGCCGCACCCGCGCTGCCAGCGCCGGGTAGAACCAGTCCTTGGTGACCTGGTCCTCGTGCACGGTGGCGGTGCCCTTGTGGGTGAGGCTCTGTGTGACCCCGATGTCGGTCCCGCGGCTCGAGATGGCGATCGCCACCCGGGGATCGCGCTCGATCGCGGGCACCCTTGCCCGCTGGCGGGTAGCGGTGAGCCAGAACGACCCCTCGTGCAGCAGGTAGTTCATGATCACCCCCACCGGCTCGCCGGCGGAGTTGGTCCACATGAAGGTGCACTCGGTCTGCTTGTCGTAGAGGACCTGCTCGCGCTCTTCGGTGAGCCCGAACTGTGAGACGTCCTCGAAGTCGTCGGCCATGGCACGAAGCTACTGGCGGGGTGCGCAGCTACGCTCGCCATCATGAGCCACGATCGAATCCCCGGCGGCGTCGATCCCCGCGATGTACTCGCGATCGACGCCCTGCTCGACGAGGACGAGATACTCGGCCGCGACACGGTCCGGCGCTTCGTGGCCGACAAGGTGCTGCCCGATGTGGGCGAATGGTTCGACGAGGGCCGGTTCCCCCTGGAGATGGCCAAGGAGTTCGGCGCCCTCGGCGTGCTCGGCATGCACCTCGAGGGCTACGGGTGCGCTGGGGTGTCGGCCACCCAGTACGGGCTGGCCTGCCTGGAGCTCGAGGCGGGCGACTCGGGTGCGCGCAGTTTCGTGTCGGTGCAGGGTTCTCTCGCCATGTTCCCCATCTGGGCGTTCGGCTCCGAGGAACAGAAGCAGCAGTGGCTGCCGGGCATGGCGGCCGGCGAGCTGATCGGCTGCTTCGGACTCACCGAGCCCGACTCGGGGTCCGACCCGAGCTCGATGCGCACCACCGCGATCCAGGATCCCTCGGGCGACTGGATCCTCGATGGCGCCAAGATGTGGATCACCAATGGGTCGATCGCGGACGTGGCGGTCGTGTGGGCCCGCACCGATCCGGACGGGCCCGATGGCGGCAAGGTCCGCGGCTTCGTGGTTCCGACAGACACGCCCGGCTTCTCGGCCCCGGAGATCCACCGCAAGGTGAGCCTGCGCGCATCGGTCACCTCGGAGTTGGTCATGGACTCGGTGCGTCTCCCCGCTGAGGCAGTCCTGCCCGAAGTGGTCGGCATGCGCGGGCCGCTCAGCTGCCTCAACGAGGCCCGCTTCGGCATCTCCTTCGGCGCAGCCGGCGCGGCCAGGGCCTGCTACGAAGCCGCCCTCGACTATGCGGGCGAGCGGATCCAGTTCGACCAGCCGATCGCCGGCTTCCAGCTCACCCAGCGCAAGCTCGTGGAGATGATGGTGATGGTGCAGCGCGGCACGCTCGTCGCCCTTCACGTGGGCCGCATGAAGGATGCGGGGACCCTGGCCAGCCCCCAGATCAGCTTCGCCAAGATGGACAACGTGCGCATGGCGCTCGAAGTCGCCCGCGAGGCCCGCTCCGTGCTTGGCGCCAACGGCATCACCACCGAGTACCCGGTGATCCGCCACATGAACAACCTCGAGTCGGTCTACACCTACGAGGGCACCAACGAGGTGCACACGCTGATCCTCGGCCAGGCGATCACCGGGCTTTCTGCCTTCTCCTGACCGGCGCCCGATGCCCACCCGGCCCGCGTAGGGTCGGCCAATGGCCTCCCTCGTGCCCGACACCATGCGTGCAGCCCTGCTCACCGGCTACGGCGGGCCCGAGGTTCTCCAGGTCCGCCCAGATGTGCCCGCTCCGGTTCCCGGCTCCGATGACGTGCTCATCAGGGTGGCGGCCTGCGGGATCAACAACACCGACATCAACACCCGGGTGGGCTGGTACTCCACCTCCGTCACCGACGGAACCTCCGGCGACCGCTTCGATGAGTCGAATCCCGACAACGCCACCTGGGGCAGGGGTGGAATCGACTTCCCCCGCATCCAGGGCGCTGACGTCTGCGGGGAGGTCGTCGCCGCAGGGTCGCAAGCGGGCGCATCACTCGTCGGTCGGCGCGTGCTGGTCGACCCCTGGGTCCGCGACCCCGAGGATCCGGCCGACCGGTCGCTCGCCCGCTACCTGGGCAGCGAGATCGATGGCGGGTTCGCCGAGTACTGCGTGGTGCCGGCACGCAACGTTCACCCGGTGAACTCGCCGCTCACCGATACCGAACTCGCCACGTTCGCGTGTTCGTGGTCGACCGCCGAGCACATGCTTCAGCGCATCGATCTGGCCAGAGGCCAGCGGATCGTGGTCACGGGAGCGTCGGGCGGAGTCGGTTCCGCCCTCGTACAGCTGGCAGCGATCCGCGGTGCCGAGGTCGTCGCCGTGGCCTCGGCGTCGAAGGCGGAGCAGGTCTCTGCCTTGGGAGCCGGCGCGGTGGTTCCGAGAGGCGACGACACCGTCGCGCGGGCCGTGGACGCCACAGCGGGACGGATCGATGCCGTGGCCGACGTGGTGGGCGGCGACGACGTGGGTCGGTGGCTCGGGGCGATCCACCCGGGCGGCAGGTTCGTGACCTCCGGCGCGATAGCTGGACCGGTCGTCGAAGTCGACCTGCGCACCCTCTACCTGCGCGACATCGAGATGATCGGCGCAACCGTCGTGCCCGAGGGTGTGTTCGCAGACCTGCTCGCCCACATCGAGGCCGGCGACGTGCGTCCCGTGCTCGGGGGCACCTGGCCGCTCGAGCAGATCCACGCCGCCCAGGATGCGTTCGGCACCAAGCAACACGTGGGCAGCCTCGCCATCACGCTCTGAAACAGACGAATCGGCCCTGGCGTGGCCTCAGGCGATGCCGCCGGGAATCGTCTTCACCTCGATGATTCCCCGGGTGGAGGAAACCAGCAGCGCCACGAACCCGCCGCCCCGCGTGAGGTCCTCGCCGTTTCCGCCGCCGAAGTAGGGCGCCACGTACTCGTTGAGTTCCCGGCCACCGACGTTGTGGGTGTAGTGGCCAGACGAGTGGTTGTGGCCCGCAAGCAGGGCCACCTCGTCGAAGCGGTCCATCAGGCCGAGCAGGCGGTCCTTCTGCTGCGAAACGGTCGCGCCGCTCACTCCGTAATCGTTCCACCAGCCGCTGCCCGTTGTGAGGGGGTAGTGCTGCACGAACAGCATCGGGCGCGAGGGATCCGGGTCGAGGGCATCCTCCAGCGCCTGGATCTGGGACTCCGCGCTCACATAGCGCTGGCAACCTGCCCCGCCCAGCAGCGGGTTGCAGCTCGCCGGCCAACCTTCCGGGTAGAAGTAGCTCGGGTGGTACAGGTACGTGTTGAACGACGCGATGCCCACACCCCTGTAGGCAGACAGGTACGTGTCGGGCCCGTGGGCGCTGGTCGGCCCGAACTGCTGGTACGTGAACTGTGGAGTCGTGGCCGCAGAGCGTCGCTGTGTCTCTGCCACGAGCGCCCGGGTGTTCTCGTTGGAGAGATGCCCCGCCAGCGAGTACCCCGGTCCGTCTCCCCAGCTGTCGGGGTCCCAGTCATGATTGCCGAATCCGGCGATGAACGGAACCCCGGCGTTGTAGAGCGGTTGCCAGATCGGGAGGTCGTTGGCGATCGACGTGCCCCGATCCTCGGAGATGTCCCCGCCGAGGATCACCAGCTCCGGATCGATCCGGTGGATGCCCCCATCGGCGTCGAAGTACCGCTCGGTTGTCGTCTTGTACGACAGCAGGTTCTGCACATAGGCCGAGAGCTCGGCGTTGGTGTTGCCACGCATCCGAGGTTCGGAGTCGCCGATGAACACGATCGTGAACGGCTCGCCGTTGTCGGGCAGTGTCACCGGAGGGCCGCCCGAGCCCGGTGACGATGGCACCGCACAGGCAGCAGCCACGATCGTCGACACACCTATGACCGCGAGAAGCCGCCGCAACATGAGTCCCCCTCCGGGGGGTCAGCCCCGGTCGACGAGATCGTACTCGGCGACCGCATACGGGTGCAGCGGGTCGAACTCGGTCAGCGTCGAGGCGGCCTCCACACGACCCACCGGCCGCCTCTGGGTTCCCGCCGAGCCGGTGGCCGAGTCACCGATCGAGGACCGGGCGGCCTGCACGTGGACCATCAAGTCCGCGACTACGCCCGGGTTCGAGTCGAACACGTTGTCAGCCTCGGCGATGTCTGCCTCGAGGTCGTACAGCTCATCGACGGGGCGGCCGGCCCGGCTCACGAACAGCTTCCAGCGCCCCGAACGCACGGCCTCGAGTGCGTCCTGGTTGTAGAAGAGGAAGCACTCATGGGGTGACCGCTCACCCAGTTCGAGCATTGCTGCAGCGTCGCGCCCGTCTATCACCCTGTCCGCTGGTAGCTCAGCCCCACACCAGTGGACCAGTGTCGGGTACAGGTCCATCTGCGACGCCACTGCGGCCGTCGTTGTTCCCGCCGGCACCACACCTGGATACCGCACGATGCAAGGCACCCGTTGCCCGCCCTCGAACGTCGTGGCCTTGTGCCCACGCAGCGGTTCATTCGATCCGCCCTCGCCCTGGGCGCGCGAGCCATTGTCGGAGGTGAAGACCACGATCGTGTCCTCGGCCAGCCCGAGGGTGTCGAGCTCGCGCAGGATCACCTCGGTCGCCCAGTCGATGGACTCGACGGCCGCGCCGTACCGGCCGTTGCCTGATTGTCGGGCGAAGCGCTCCTGCACGTAGATCGGCAAGTGCACGTACATGTGGGCCAGGTAGAGAAAGAACGGCTGGTCGGCGTTGCGTCGCATGAAACGAACACACTCGGCCAGGTAACGCTCGGTGAGGCCGGCCTGATCGGGCTGTGCCTCGAGCACCTCGTCGTCGTCGAGGAGTGGCAACGGTGGCATCTCGTCCAAGGGAAGCTGCAGTCCGAGCGATGCCAGGAACTCCCCATAGGGCGGCAGGTCGTCGAACCAGCGCTGGCGGCCCATGTCGTTGGAGTACGGGATGCCGAAGTACTCGTCGAACCCGTGCTCGGTGGGTAGGAACTCGGGTTGGTCGCCGCAGTGCCACTTGCCGACCAACGAGGTTGCGTAACCGGCGTCGCGCAGCAGTCCAGCGATGGTGACCTCATCGGGGTTGAGTCCCATCGGGTGGCCCGGGAACAACACGGGTGCTCCGTCGAAGTCCCCCATTCCGACGCGCGGCGGGTAGCAGCCGGTGAGCAGGGCCGCCCGCGATGGCGAGCACAGCGGCGAAGCCGCATAGAAGTCGGTGAGCCGCACCCCCTCATCGGCCAACCGATCGAGCGTCGGTGTCCGGTTCAGCTCCGAGCCGTAGCACCCCAGGTCGCCGTAGCCGAGGTCGTCGCAGTTGATGAGCACCACGTTGGGCGGCCGGCGGGGCGCCCCGCTGCTCGTGCTTTCCCCAGTGTCCATCCGCAGACCCTACCGCCGGTCTGCGTCGCCTCTACCGGGTGCGGTGAGGCCGCGCTCTCACCTGTCGGCAGCCGCGTCCGCTGCGTGCCGATGCGAACCCGCTCCCGACTCGCCATCGCGTCGCTCACAGCAGCGCTTGTCGCCATGTCATGCAGCAGCGACAGCGCCGGCCCGCCATCGGCCGGGAGGCGCTCACCACGGCCGGTGACGCCTACCGGTCCGGGTTTGCAGTGGCGATGTTGATAACGGTCGGACTCGTCGGCTCGGTGCTCGTGGCCCGCCACGAGGACGCCCCGGCCAGTTGACCGGGCCCCGTCAAGGGCGGCTGATTCGGGTCGAAGCCGGGCCGAGGCATGCGGATCGCAACTAGAATTGGGCTCACGGCAACTACGGGAGGGACTGTGAGGGCTCGTCGTGGCGCTCACGAAATGCGGGCAGTGCTGCCACTGCTGGCGCCCCTGGTCACGGTCGCGCTCGTGGCAGCTGCGTGCACGGGCTCCGACGAGGCCGACAGCGCAGCCGGAGCCGAGGTACAGGGGGCCACGACGATGCCGGCCCGCGAATCGGGGGCCTGCGACGACACCGACCCTTCCATGTGCCTGCTGCCATGGCCCAACGATGCCTACACGCGAGCCGATGAGACCACGGCCACGGGCCTGCGACTGGACCTGCCACCAGAGGCCCTGCCGACCAACGCGCAGGGAAAGGCCATCGACCCCACAGAATGGAACCGCAACGACGGCTTCTCCCCGGCGTCCATCCCACAGGTGGTGGTTGCGGGGCTGGATCCCGTGCTGTCAGGGCTGCCCGCCCAGACGGACATCGGCGCGTCACTCGAGGCCGGCTCCAACCTCGTCGTGCTGGACCTGGACACCGGCGACCGGGTGCCTGCCTGGGCAGAGGTCGACCCACACGTCACCGACCCCCGGCGCACGCTTCTACGGATCGTGCCGGCCACGGCGCTCGTCGATGGCCATCGCCATGCCATCGGCCTGTTCGACCTGCGCGACACCAATGGCACCCCGATCCCGCCGAGCCGGCACTTCGCGGAACTCAAGGAAACGTCCGACGGCGACCGGGAGCAGTGGCTGAGGGCCCTCATCGATGAGGGCCCCGATGCGGACCTCGTATCAGCGTGGTCGTTCACGGTCGCATCCACCGAGTCGCTCACCGGGCGCCTTTCACACATGTGGGCCGAGACCGCGGCTGAGCTGGGCGTGGATGTCCAAGCAGGCGTGGGCGCGGGTGGCGCACCCCCGTTCACCATCGAGTCGACCTACGACAACGGACCGGTGCGACTGGTGCAGGGCAGCTTCGAGATGCCGCAGTACCTGACAGCCGACGGCGGACCGGGCTCCACCCTCAACAACGACGCCGACCCCGACGGGATCCCCACCGCCACAGGCACCATGCAGGCTCCGTTCACATGCGTGGTTCCGATCGGACCCGGGCCACCGAAACCGTTCGTGGTCTACGGCCACGGCCTGCTCGGCAGCCGCGCCGAGGTGACCGACATCGGCGTGGTCGGCGCCGCCGCAGGTGTCGGATTCTGCGCGCTCGACTTCATCGGAATGAGCGCAGCCGACATCCCGACCGTGCTCGAGGAGCTGGCCGACCTGTCACTGTTCCGCACCCAGCCCGACCGGCTCCAGCAAGGGCACCTCGGCTTCCTGCTGCTGGCCCGCCTGCTCGCCAGCGGAGACGGCTTCGCCACCCACGCGGCGTTCCAGGACGAACTCGGGGAATCGGTGGTCCTGCCCGCAGGGATCTCGTACCTCGGAGCGAGCCAGGGAGGCATCCTCGGCGGCCCGATCACGGCACTCAGCCCCGACATGGACCGGGCCGTGTTCGCAGTGGGGGGCATGGGCTACAACCTGCTGCTGCGCCGCTCGATCGACTTCGACCGGTTCCTGCCGGCGCTGGCGGCCAGCTATCCCGACGAGCTCGAGGCCGCGTTCGCCATAGAGCTGATGCAGAACCTCTGGGATCGGGGAGAAAACGCGGGATGGGCACAACACATCACCGCGGAGCCGCTCCCCGGCTCGGGGGGTGCAACCACGGCCCTGGTGCTGGAGGCCTTCGGCGACCACCAGGTGGCCAACGCGTCCACAGAAAAGCTCGCGCGGACGCTCAGCGCCAGCCGGCTGGCCCCGACGCTCGCCCAGGGCCGATCCACCGACACCGACCCCCTGTGGGGCATCGACCCGGTCCCGGAGACACCGTGGAGCGGTTCGGCGCTGGTCATGTGGGACTTCGGCACGCCCCCTCCTCCGGCCTCCAACACGCCACCGCGCGAGGGCGACGACCCACACGGCAAGCTCAGCGGCGTCCCCGAGGCGCTGGCAATGGTGGTGGCGTTCACACAGCCAAACGGACTGCTGATCGATCCGTGCGGCGGCGCGCCCTGCTCATCGCCGGGCTGACCGGGGAGCACCCACAGCAGGATTCAGCGCAGCCGGTCGACCAGCGAGTGGGACACGCCCGCCGTGCACGCCAACTCGTAAGCCGCGAACTTCGTCTCATCGCGTCAGCTCAGAACGGCGAAAGCACGTCGAGCAGCAGGCGCTGGGTGGCTGCCTGCAGGCCGGGTGATTCGGATTCCCGGGGGCCTGCCACGTTGAGCACCCCACCTGCGAGGTCGGTCAGCAGAGCGCGCACACGGTCTGCGGCGGCGGGCGACTGTGGGTCGACCACGGCCACGGGTCGGCCGAGTTCCCGGGCGAGCGCCCGTGTCAGCCCGGTTCCCGGCGAGGGGGTCAGGTCCGCGGCCACGGCGAGTATCAGGGTCGCGTCGCTGTCACGTACGTTGAGCTCGGTTCGCTGCGCCGGATCTGCAGTCGGTGCCTCGGTGAGCTCCGGAAACTCCACGCGCACGCCAGGGGGATCCGGCAGGTCTTCGGCCCAGCCACCGGCCGGGCACCAACCTCCGAGTGGGATGCCTAGTGACCGGGCGACGAGAAGGGCGCCGCGGTCAGCGCCGCTCTGGCCGCCGCTGACAATTCGCGCCGGGGCCTCGGGCCCGCAGAGCGCTCTTCGCCGTTCACCTGGGGCCATCAGGTCCGCAAGCTAGCCCAACGCCCCCGACGGGTGCCCGGGCCGGGTTGTCACACCCCCCTGCGATGTTGATGGCGACCCATAACCACGCCCGGAGACCAGATGGACACCCCCGCTTCCCTTCTCGCACTCATAGCCGCGATCGCCTTGCTCGTCGTCCTGCCCATGGCCGTCGCACTCGTGCTCACGAGGCGCCGCCAGGCCGGGTTGAGGCGCGAGCTGATGGAGTCGCGGGTCGAGGCTCGATCCGAAGAGCAGACACTGGATGCGTTCAGGGCCCTTGCCGGAGAGGCACTTGCCGAACAGTCCACGAAGCTGCTCGAGCTGGCCAACGACAAGTACGAGGGCCTCGAGCGTTCCGCCGAGGCACGCTGGACCGCACAGAGCCAGACCGTGCTCGGCCGTCTCGAGGCCTACTCCAGGCACCTCGACGCCCTCGAGAAGGAGCGCCGCGACGACTCGGGCCACCTGCGTGGCGCCGTCGACGCCCTGCGCGAGCACACCACTGCGGTGCAGGCCGAAGCCGGCAACCTCGCTTCGGCATTGCGCGACAACTCGCGTCGCGGACTGTGGGGAGAGGTGCAGTTGCAGCGTGCACTCGAAGCCGCGGGGATGCTCGCGCATGCCGATTTCGCAACACAGAGCACGGTGCAGGGCGACTCGGGCACCCTGCGGCCCGACGTGGTCGTGCACCTGCCGAATGATCGCTCCGTGGTCATCGATTCCAAGGCTCCGCTCGACGCCTTCCTGCGCTCTTCGGAGGCCACCACCGACGAGCAACGCCAGCAACAGCTGGCGGAGCATGGCAAGGCGGTCTCGCGCCACGTGAGCGCCCTGTCGAAGCGCAACTACGACGAGTACGTGCCGGGCTCGGTCGACTTCGTGGTCTTGTTCATCCCCGGTGACGCCTACCTGTCCGCCGCCATCGAGGGCGCGCCCGAGCTGTTCGAGGCCGCGTGGTCCGAGCGGGTCCTCCTCGTCACGCCCACCAGTCTCATCGGCCTGCTGCGCGGCATCGCCCTCGGCTGGCGCGAGCGGCAGATCACCGAACGCGCCGAGCAGGTGGCGAAGCTGGGCCGCGAGCTGCATGAGCGTGTGGCGGTGTTCGCCTCGCACTTCACGAGCGTGGGCGACCACCTCGAGCGTTCTGTCGGCGCCTACAACACAGCGCTCGCATCGATGGAGAGTCGCCTGCTCGTCACTGCCCGTCGCTTCGAGTCGTTCGGGGCCGAGTCCAACAAGGCCCTGCCCGCCCCCGAGCAGATCGAGTCCCTGGCACACGTCCCGTCGGCCGAGGAGCTCCGCGGACCACACCAGGTGGCCTGACGCGCCCGGCCCGTACCGGCCGAGGGCGGCGTGACCTTTGTCGATCCTTGCGCGGGTTTCTCAAGTGCGCGGACTGCGAGCCGATATCAAGGACGTGCTCAGATCCACTCCGTCCGCGCCGGAGGTGCACGCCAGGGTCATGACCCTGCCGGAGGACTTCCTGGTGCGAAGAACCGAACAGCTGTGGGCCGTTGTGGGACCCACCGGGCTATTTCTCGTCGGCAAGGCCGAGGGCCACCCCGCACTGGCTGCGGAGCAGACCGCCATGGCAGCGCACCATCTGCGCAACCGCCTGGCCGAGGTGATCGACATCGTTCCATTCGTCGACCCGGTGGTGGTCTCGAGCGAGCCAGAAAGCGGGCAGGCCTGCGCTATGGTCGAACTCGACCTGCTCGAGTCATTCCTGTGCAACGGCCCCCAAGTCATCCCCGAAGGTGAGTTGCAGCTCCTGCGCCACCACCTGCCTGTGGTCATGACCTCCATCGAGCTCGACGGCGGCCTCGAGTAACCATCGACGAGGGTGGCCGCGCCGGCCCGTCGCGCCTAACGGATACTTGGCCCCACATGGCAGGCTCGGAGGCGTGCCCTCCACCATGCCCCCAGCACCGCCGATGCCGACAGCGTCGACCGTCGCGTCGACCGACACGGTTCAGGTGGCCGCCTACGACCTCGGTGGTGACGGCCGGGACGTGCTCGCCGTACACGCGAACGGCTTCTGTGCTGGCGTGTTCGCCCCGCTGGCACGCGAACTGCGTCCGTGGCGCTGCGTCGCGTTCGATGCCCGCGGCCACGGGCGGTCCACCGTGCCCGACCGGGACATGGCCTGGGAGGGCCACGCCGACGACGTGCTCGCCGTACTCGACGAATACGCGCTCGACGCACCGATCGGAGTGGGTCACTCGATGGGCGGAGCCGCCCTCCTGCTCGCCGAGCAGGCCCGACCCGGCAGCTTTGCCGCACTGTGGCTGTTCGAACCGATCGTCTTCCCGCCCCACGAGGCGGAACCGACCGAGAATCCACTCGCCGCCGGCGCACTCAGGCGGCGCCCCACCTTCGACAGCGCCGGCGCAGCGTTTGCAAACTACGCATCCAAGCCTCCGCTGTCCGAGCTGAGCGACGAATGCCTCTCTGCATACGTCACCCACGGGTTCGCTCCGACCGGTGACGGCGACTCGGTCACGCTGCGCTGTCGTCCCGAGACCGAGGCCGACGTGTACCGGATGGGCATCCGTCACTCGGCGTGGGCGCACCTCGGCGAGGTCAACTGCGAGGTGCTGATCGCGCGCGGCGCGGAGATCGAGCCGGGCCCGGCATCGATTGCACCCCAGGTTGCGGAACGTCTCCCCCACGGCCGCCTCGAGGAACACCCCGAGCTCGGCCATTTCGGCCCGCTCGCGCAGCCGGCGGGCGTGGCAGAGAGCATCCGGCGGTTCGCAGCGTCCATCTGAGCCCCAACCCGCCAACAAGGCCGCAGTCGCCTCCCGGTGTCGCAGGGTGGACCTACCATGCAAGACATGGCCCTTCCGCTGCCGAGCTCGTTGTCACCCTCCAAGGTCGCGTCGTTCAAGGACTGCGCCCTGGCCTTCCGGTTCTCTGCGATCGACAAGCTCCCGGAGGCACCGTCGGAGCCCGCGATCAAGGGCACCACGGTGCACCGCGCGCTTGAGCTGCTCCTGGCCGGCGAGCCCGCAACCCGCACACCCGAGAGGGGTGCCGAATGCCTGGCCGAGGCCCTCGAGGAGATCCGCTACGAGCAGGAGTGGGCCGAGCTGGGCCTCGATGAGGCCGCGTCGGTGAGGTTCGCAGCGGATGCCGAGGTGATGCTCGGGCGCTACTTCGGCATCGAGGATCCCCGAAGGGTGCAACCCGTCGGCCTCGAGTTGATGCTCGAAGCCGAGATCGGCGGCGTCACGGTCCGCGGCATCATCGACCGCCTGGAGCGCGATGCCGATGGTGCGCTGGTGGTGACCGACTACAAGACCGGGCGCACACCCATGCCGTCGCAGGAGCAGTCCAGGCTGGGCGGAGTGCACTTCTATGCCTTCCTGTGCAAGGCCCATTTCGGCGAGATCCCCTCCCGGATCCAGCTCATGTACCTGGGCAGTGAGCCACAGATCATCTCGGCCACACCCACCGAGCAGTCGGTGAGGGGTCTCGAGCGCAAGGTGGGAGCCATCTGGGCCGCCGTCGAGCGCGCCTGTCAGCACGACGACTTCCGGCCCAAGACCTCCGCCCTGTGCAATTGGTGCTCGTTCCAGCAGTACTGCCCAGCCTTCGGCGGAGACCCCGACGAAGCCCGCGCAGTGGCCCTGGCCGCCGCCGGAGCCGATTCGGTTCCGGTCACCCTCGAGGGCCGGGTCGACGGGTGAGCTCCGGGTTCGACCAGCCGGCCCCCACACCGGTGCCCGGGGTGGTGAGGCGCTTTGACCGCACCACCGAGCGGTGGGCTGCGCAGCTACGCCGCAACCACGCCGCCGACCGGCTCGCCTATGCCCTGTCGGAGGTCGGCAACCACTCCATCATCTGGCACTCGATCAACGCTGTGGATGCTGTGTTCGGCCCTGCGATCTCGGGTGACCCGTCACGCCGCCGCAAGGCATTGCGCCGCAGCATCATCCAGGGAGTCGAACAGGCCGTGGTCAACGGGCCCACAAAGATGCTGTTTCGCCGCGAACGGCCCGAGCCGCTGGATGACCACCCCCACGACCTCCGCTCGCCGCGCACCTCCAGCTTCCCGAGTGGCCACGCCAGCGCCGGAGCATGTGCTGCCACGCTGCTCAGCCGCGATCTGGGCCACCACGCCGCCTGGTTCTCTCTGGCGGGTCTGATCGGCTGGAGTCGCGTGCACGTCGGAGTGCACCACCCAAGCGACGTCATCGGTGGAGCGCTGATCGGAGTGGGGCTCGCGAGCGCCATCGATTCGCTCTGGCGCCAACCCGCTGGCTGACAACAAACCGGCCGGTAGCCTGCGCTGATGGCTGACGCACACGGTTCCGATGTGGAACGCATGAGCGACTTCGAAGCGCTCATGTGGCAGCTCGAGAAGAGCCCTGCGCTGTCGAACACGTTCGCCAACGTGACCATCCTCGACCTACCCCCGCTGCGAGAGACGCTGGTCGCCAAGATGAGTGCCGCCATCGCGAAGGTGCCGAAGCTGCACCAGAGGCCGGTTGCCCCCGCCGGCAGGCTGGCCAATCCCGAGTGGGTCGACGATCCCGAGTTCGATATCGACCACCACATTCGTTGGGCCAACCTCGGCGGCGATGCCTCTGACCGCGAGCTCTACGACTTCGTGACCACCCTCGCCACCCAGCCGTTCGACCGGGAGCGTCCCCTGTGGGACTTCACGCTCGTGGAGGGTTTGTCATCGAACCGGGCCGCGATGGTGCAGCGGATGCACCACACGATCACCGACGGCGAAGGTGGTATCCGGCTGTCCGCCGCATTCATCGACCTCGAACGGTCCCCCGAAGGCGACACTCTCGCCGGTGAGCCCGATACCGGGCAGCCCACGCAGGACACGCACAGCAGCGCCCACGGGGAGGAGGCCGACGCACTGGCCGGCACCGCCGTGCT
Source organism: Actinomycetes bacterium (assembly GCA_024222295.1). Lineage (NCBI taxonomy): Bacteria > Bacillati > Actinomycetota > Actinomycetes > Actinomycetes bacterium. The sequence continues at coordinate 315,127 of JAAEPF010000002.1, read as the reverse complement.
CGACACGGCACGTGCTCTTGCCGACTCCGTGCGAACGCGCGGCGGCCAGGTGATCGATGCGATCGGCTCGGCGGCATCGATGGTGCTGCGCCCCGGAGATGCGGCGGAGCTGGCCCGCTCCGCCGGGCGGCAGGTCCAAGTGATATCGAAGTGCTCGCCGATCTGGACCGAACGGTCGCTGTCTCGCTGGTACGGCACGACCACGCTGGAGTTGGCCGAGGTGAAGCAGGCCGCACATCTGCTCGGTGGGAGCGTCAACGACTTCTTCGTCACCGGTGCGACTGCGGCAGCCGGCGAGTACCACCGACGCGCTGGGCACCCGGTGAAGGAGTTGCGTCTGTCGATGCCGGTGTCGATCCGAAGCGACGTCCCGAAGGAGGACCGCTCGGACCCGATGGCTGGAGGCAACGCCTTCTCCCCGACCCAGACCCTGGTGCCCACCGGGGAGCTCGACGCGGCCGAGCGATTCTCCCAGCTGCACGACCGGCTGCTCGCAACCCGGTCCGAGCGGGTGGTCGGGGCCCTCGATGGCGCCGCTGCCGTGGTGAACCTGCTGCCGACCGCCGCGTTGCTGGCCACCGGTGAGCGCGCCACAGCGGGCATCGACTTCGTCTGCTCCAACGTGCGCGCGGCACCGTTCGATCTCTACATCGCGGGTGCGCTCATGGAGGCCAACTACCCGGTCGGTCCGCTGGCAGGCACCGCGTTCAATCTCACCACCATGTCGTACCGCGGCTACCTGTTCATCGGGCTGCACGTCGACTCGGGGGCGATCACGGAGCCCCAGGTCTTGCTCGACGGGATCGAGGCTGCCTACCAGGACCTGTTCGAGGCTGCGCGCAGGCGCGCCTGACATTGCACGAACGCGACCGGGGTCAGTTGATCACGTGGGCCGATGGGCCCCGGGGTCAGTTCGGGGAGACCTCGGGGTCGAGGCGAGCCAGCATCGAACGGACGTCGAGCAGCAGATCCGCCACTTCGGATGTCGACACGAGCTGACGCTCGGAGATGTCTCCGAGGCCGCGGTCGATGATCTGCATCGCCTCGCGGATTGATTCGTCGATCTCGATGTCGATTTCCCGAACTTCGGTCATCTGGTCTCCCTGGCTTCACCGAGCCGGTGGTTCCCGAGGGGCCGGGACCGGTCGATGACTAGATCGTACCCCGCGGCAGCGACATCTCCCTGTCGGTAATTGCCCCATGAGCCGAAACGCCACACTGCGTGACAGCCCATTCACCCACACTGCTGCAGACACCACGCACCGTGACCTCGGTAGCGCCGGAGCCGACACCCCGCACGCGCGGAGGCTCTAGGTTGCACCCCCATGAGCAATTCCCCCACCGGCGTCACGTTCGCCAGCTTCGGAGGCCTCGGCCTCGACACCGGCCGGGCCATCGCCCGCCTGGCCGCCGACACGGGCTACCGCTCGTACTGGACCGCGGAGACCGTCGCGCAGGAGGCGTTCGCCACGCTCTCCGCCATCGGCACCGAGAACCCCGGGCTCGAGCTCGGCACCGGCGTGTTGGCGATCCAGCTACGCACACCCATGCTGGCGGCAATGGGAGCCGCGACGCTGCAGTCGATCGTGGGAGACCGCGACGTTCTGCTGGGTGTCGGCATCTCCTCGCCCGTGGTGGTCGGCAAGTGGCACGGGCGCACCTACGGCGACACGCCGCTGTCACAGATGCGCGAGTACCTGGAGTTGACCCGGCAGTGCCTCAGCGGCGAGGCGGTCAGCCACGACGGCGAGCACTACTCCGCCAACCGCTTCCGCCTGGGGGTTCGGCTCGCGGAGCAGCGACCCAAGCTCGTGCTCGGTGCGCTCAACGAGAGGATGCTGCGCATGGCCGGCGAGCTCTGCGACGGTGTCCTTCTCAACTACCTCCCGGCGTCCGCGGTGCCCTGGTGCGTCGAGCAGGTGCGCGCCGGGGAGCATGCCGCCGGCAGACCGCGGGGTAGCTGCACGGTGTACGCCTACGTGCACGTGGGCGTCTGTGATCCGGGCCCGGCGCTGGAACCGGCACGAAAGGACCTCTTCTCCTACGCGGTCGTGCCCGCCTACGCGCGGGCGTTCGAACGCGCCGGCTACGGCGAGGAGGTCGAAGAGGTGCTCGCTGCGCACGGCCGGCGCGACCGCGAAGCCGCGCTAGCCGCCATATCCGAGCGCATGGTCGCCGAGATCGACATCTGCGGCGACGCAGCCCATGTGGCGGCCGCGGTGCAGGCCTACCGCGACGCCGGGGTGGACCACCCGGTGCTCATGCCACTGCCATGGGGCCCCGACCGCGCGGCTGTCATCGAAGCAACGGTGGACGCCTGCCGACCGGACCGGATCGTGCCATGACGAACGAGGACCGCAGCGCCGGACGCGGGGCAAGCCGCCCGTTCGAGCCAGAGAACTCGGTTGCCATCGTGACCGGCGCCGCCGGCGGAATCGGCTCAGCCCTCGTACGTGCGCTGGCCGGCGCCGGGGCGCGGCTAATCGTGGGCGTCGACCTCGACGGGGAGCACATGGCCGCAGTCGCTGAAGTGCTCGACGCCGAGTTCGCCAACACCACGATCGCCCCGGCGGGCCTCGACGTGTCGGATCGCGCCGCGACCACGACCCTGGTCGAGCAGGTGGAGGCAGAGCACGGCCACGTCGGGTTGTTCTGCGCCAACGCCGGCATCGGCACAGCGCAGGGACTCGATGCCGACCCCGACACCTGGCAGCGTGTCTGGGATGTCAACGTGATGGCCCACGTGCACGCAGCAGCGGTGATGGTGCCGCGCTGGACCGAGCGTGGAAGCGGACACCTTCTCGTGACCGCGTCCGCTGCCGGGCTGCTCTCCAACCTGGGAGACGCCGCCTACTCGACCACCAAGCATGCGGCAGTGGCATTCGCCGAGTGGGTTGCGATCACCCACGGGGCAAACGGGGTCGGTGTCACATGTCTCTGCCCCCAAGGCGTGCGCACGCCGATGGTGTTCGGCGGCGAGGCCGATGAGTTCGCGGTGCTGCGTTCGGGTACCGCCCCGGCCCAGGACACACACATCGACCACGACCGGGAGCTGGCCATAGCCGTGGTGCGCGCCCAGGGAGTCATCGAGCCGTCCGACGCTGCGAATGCAGCCCTGCGATCGCTGACTGAGGGCCGGTTCCTGGCCCTCCCCCACCCCGACGTGGCCGCCTATGAACAGGCCCGCGCAGCCGACCACGACCGGTGGATCACCGGCATGCAGAAACTCCAGGCGCGGCTGGACGCCCCAGGCCAGTGACCCGGGGATGAACGGGCCCGATCCGCACCGCGCCACCCTCGAGGTGTACGAGCGGCGCGGTGGCGAGTGGGTGCGGCGCCGCAGCCCGACCATGGCCGGTGCAGAACGGTTCGCGAAGCGCCTGGCGGAAGATGCCTCCCTGCCGGACGCAGCGGTGGTCGACCTCGGATGCGGGCCCGGTTGGCACCTGCCCTCGTTCCCCACGGGCACCATCGCGCTGGATGGCGCCGCGTCGATGCTGGCGCAGGTCCCGAACCACGCCCCCCACGCCGCGAGGGTGCAGGCCGACCTTCGCGCGCTGCCCTTGCGGCGCGGGTCGCTGCGGGCGGCGTGGGCGCAGAACTCCTATGTGCACCTGGGGCGCGGCTCGGTGCCGATGGCCATGTGGGACCTTCACCGGTCGATGGCCGTGGGCGCCGTGGCGAGGTTGTTGCTGTTCGGCGGCAACCAGGAGCACCACCACCTCGAGGGCGACGACTTCGAGGGCCGGGCGTTCTCCCTCTGGCCCGAGGATCTACTGGTCGATGTGATCGGTGGGGCAGGATTCGCGCTGGAGTCGATCGAGCGCACAGAGCCTGCCAACGCCGACGAGCTGCCGACCATGGCTGTCACGATCCGGCGTGAACGCACCCTCGCTGACACGGTCGGGCCCGGAATGCGTCTCCTGCTGGTGGGACTCAACCCGTCGCTGCACGCCGCCGACAGCGGCGTCGGGTTCTCCGGTCCCTCCAACCGCGGCTGGCCCGCATTGCTCGAGTCCGGCCTCGCAACCGTGGACCGCGATCCCGTCGCACTACTGCGCGACCACCGCATCGGCATGACGGATCTCGTCAAGCGCTCAACGGCGCGGGCATCCGAGCTGGACGACTCCGAGTACGGCGACGGCCTCGGCCGCCTGGAGCGCCTGTGCCGCTGGTTGCAGCCAGGGGCAGTGTGCATGGTGGGCCTGTCCGGATGGCGCGCCGCAGTGGACCGCAAGGCCTCCGCCGGAGCACAGGAGAAGACCATCGGCGGGCGACCGGTGTGGGTCATGGGAAACCCCAGTGGCCTCAACGCGCACGTCACGACACAGGATCTGGCTGAGTCGCTGCTCGAGGCGGCTGCCCTCGGTGATCAGGCACGCTGAAGCGGCCCTCCATGTGCCGTGGCGCACGGCGGCGAACGGTGCCAGCATGGGTTGCAACAACACGCCGGGGGCGTGTGCTGCGGGGTGATCCGCAGCCGATCAGAGGGGGACGCACATGGCGCCAAGCGGGATCGAGATCCGACTCGGGCCGGAGGATGAGTACATGCATCCCGGCCCCGAGGACACCTTCAACGAGTCCATGTACTTCAATACCTGCGACCCCGAGGCGGGGGTGGGGGCCTTCGTGCGCATCGGGAACCGACCCAACGAGGGTCACGCAGAGGTGACCACCTGCGTCTACCTGCCCGACGGGCGGGTTGCGTTCATGTTCGCGAGGCCCGACATCGCGGACAACGAGCAATTCGATGCGGGCGGGGCGAGCTTCGAGGTCGTCGAGCCATTCGAGGAGCTGCGCGTCACCTACAGCGGCAAGGTCGTGATCCTCAACGAGCCTCTCGAGATGGCCGACCCCCGCAAGGCCTTCACCAACAATCCCTACGAGCCGTGCACGGTCGAGCTCACCTTCAGGGGGGCATCTGACCCCTGGGGCGGGGAGCCTGTCGGCGTGAAGGAGCGCCCGGGCGAGGAGTTCGCCAAGGGCCACTACGAACAGCTCACGACATCGACGGGCTCGATCAGCGTGGGAGACGACGAGTACGCAATCGCCGGGCGGGGCCTGCGCGACCACTCGTGGGGGCCGCGGACCTGGCAGGCGCCGTGGTACTACCGCTGGCTCACCGTCAACATGGGCGACGGCACCGGCATGATGATCTCGCGGGTGGCACGCCAGGACGCCGATGGCTCCCGCACGGGGTTCGTGTGGGACGGCGACAAGCTCCGCACGGTGAGCGGGGTGCGGCTCACCACGATCTGGGAGGGACCCGATCGGTACCACGAACGCGTCAACGCCACGTTCAACATCGAATGCGGCGAGGGCCGGGTCGTGGAACGCCAGCTCACCGGGGAGGTCCTGAACCTGATCCCGCTGCGCAACCGCCGCGACGGTCGGATCACCCGGATCTCGGAGGGTCTGACGAAGTGGACCCTGTCCGCGCCATTGGGCAGCGCGGATCACGACGGCCCCGGCGAGCACCCGGGGCTGACCGGTTACGGCTGGTCGGAGTACCTCGACCAGATCATCGACGGCTCCCCGGTCGGAATCCGCGAGTAGCCCCGCAAGCGTCGGCCGCGCCTGCGCCAGCCCCACGACGCGGATGCCGCTCGGTAGGGTGCGGCCATGTCCTCACCCAGAGACCTGATCCGCGCCGGCTACCAGATCCCCCTGTTCACCTACCCGGACACCGGGCCCGACGCGCTCTTCGAGCAGGTCACGGCCCAGGCTGTCGCTGCGGAGGAGGCGGGCTTCGATTCAGTGTGGGTGATGGACCATTTCTGGCAGCTGCCGATGATGGGGCCACCCGAGCTCGAGATGCTCGAGGCCTACACGACTCTCGGGGCACTGGCGATGGTGACCGAGCGCGTGCGCCTCGGCACCCTCGTCACGGGTGTCACCTACCGCAACCCCGCGATGCTGGCGAAGATCCTGACGACGCTGGACGTGGCGTCCAGGGGGCGGGCGATCTGCGGTATAGGAGCCGCCTGGTTCGAGCCCGAGCACGACGGGCTCGGCTTCGACTTCCCTCCCCTCAGGGTCCGCTTCGAGATGCTCGCCGAGGCGCTCGAGATCCTGCGTGCCATGTTCCGCGATGAACGCCCGACGATCTCGGGCACCCACTACAGCGTGCAGGACGCCATCAACTCCCCCGCTCCCGTGCAGCCGGGCGGGCCGCCGATCATGGTCGGCGGGTCCGGGGAGAAGAAGACGCTGCCCATGGGTGCACGCCTCGCTGATGCGATCAACCTGTCCGCCGGGCAGTCCGAGCTCGGCCGCAAGATGGACGTGATCAACGCCAGCCTCGAAGAAGCCGGCCGCGACCGCGACGACTTCAACGTGAGTTGGCTCGCCACGCTCGTACTCGGCGACTCGGTGGATGCCGCCGAGCAGAAGCTGCGCGAGATGATCGCATCCCGCGGGATGGACCCCGCCGTGCTGGACGACGAGTCGATGCGTCCGATGCTGCTCGACCGGATCATCGTGGGAGACGGCGAGGCCGCTCTCGGGCGCATGCGCGAAGCACTGGATGCGGGAATCGACGGACTGATCGTCAACCTGCCGGCCGAGGGCGGTTCGACCGACGCCGTACGCGACGCCGCCGCAGTGCTCACCGAGCTGCATTCCTGAGTGCTCGCAGGGCCACCGGGTCACCCCCTTGACCGATACCCCCCGGGGTGTCCATAATGTACGGACATTTCGAGGCGCCCCCGCCCCGAACCAGAAGACGAGGAGTCCAACATGTGCAGCCCAGCCACCTGCAAATCCTGCGGCAAGGCCACATACAAGGGATGCGGGATGCACGTCGAGCAGGTGCTCGGCGGTGTCCCCACCGACCAGCGATGCGACTGCGCCTCCACGGGCGCCGGGTCCGGACGCGGGTTCTTCCGCCGCAGCCGCTGAGGTGCCCACGGCCGACTGAACGCCGTAAAGTCCTGCGGAAGCCACCGGAGGAACACACATGACCACCACCGAGGACCGCTGGACCGCAGGACCGGTCGACTGGTCGGCAGCCGGATCGCCCTACCTCAAAGGCCAGTTCGAACCCGTAGGTGACGAGCGCGACGACCACGACCTGGAGGTCATCGGCGAACTGCCCGACGGACTCTCAGGCGTCTACATGCGCAATGGGGGCAACCCCTTCTACGCCCCCACCGGCGGGTTCCACGTGTTCGATGGTGACGGCATGATCCACGGCGTCTACCTCGACGGGGAGGGAGGCGCCTCCTATGCCAACCGCTGGGTCCGCTCACGGGGGCTCGACTACGAGCGCAACAAGGGCGAGGCGGTCTACGGGGGCCTCGGCGGATTCAAGGTCCCGGACCCCGAAGCCATGCAAGCGGGCGGACTGTTCAAGAACACCGCCAACACCAACATCGTCCGCCACGCGGACCGCTACCTGGCCCTGATGGAAGGCGCACACCCCACCGAGGTGACCCGTGACCTTGCCACCGTGGGCGAGTACGACTTCGACGGACGCCTGAGCGGCGCAATGACTGCGCACCCCCGCCATGACGCAGACACCGGCGAGATGCTGTTCTTCGGGTACTCGCCCTTCCCGCCCTACCTGCGCTTCAGCGTCGTGTCCGCGACCGGCGAGCTGACCCACGCCACAGACGTGCCGATCGACCGTGGCGTGATGATGCACGACTTCGTGACCACGAAGGACTACGCCGTCTTCTTCGACCTGCCGGCCATCTTCGACGGCAAGGCGATGATGGCCGGCAACTCGGCAATCACATGGAAACCCGAGCAGGGCGCCCGTATCGGCGTACTGCCCCGCACCGCCGGCGGCGACGAGATCACCTGGATCGACATCGACCCGTTCTACGTCTTCCACTTCATGAATGCCTGGGAAGACGGCGATGGCCGCATCGTCGTCGACGGATGCCGGGCGAGCGCCATGCCCACCGCGTTCGGCGACGAACCGCAGCCGGATGCCGAAGTGCGGCCCTACCTGTGGCGCTGGGAGATCGACCCGGCAGCAGGCACGGTCACCGACCGGCAGATGGATGACCGCACAGGCGACTTCCCGCGCATCAACGACGCATTCAACGGCAAGAAGCACCGGTTCGGCCACCAGGCCCACACGGGCACATGGACCCAGGGGCTCGGTGTGTGGTTCGACGGCGTCATCCAGTTCGACATGCAAACCGGCAACTCGACCGAGCACATCTACGGTGACGGCCTCGTGTGCGGCGAGGTCGCCTTCGCAGCGGATCCGTCCGGCAGCGCCGAGAACGACGGTTGGCTCCTCAACTTCGTGTCCGACCTCGCGACGGGCACCAGCGAGTTCGTCGTGCTCGACGCCCGTGACATCACCGACGGCCCGGTCGCTCGCGTGAAACTCCCCCGCCGCGTGCCGTTCGGCTTCCACGGCAACTGGATGCCTGCCGCCTGATCACAGCGAGGACTGGGTCGCTGCGCTAGAACGACCCGCAATGCGCCTCTGGGAGATCATCGACAACGCAGCCGCCGCAAGACCTGGTGAGGTCGCCCTCGTCGATGGCGACAGGCGGCTGCGCTTCGTGGACCTGGCCGACCAGGTCCACGAGCTCGCCGCAGCACTCGCCCCGCTGACGTCGAAGGGCGACCGCATCGCGATCGTGGCCGACAACTGCACCGCCTACGTGGCCGCCCTCTACGCAGTTCCGCTCGCGGGCGGCGTACTCGTGCACGGCAACACTCGTCACACGTCCGGGGAGCTCACGGCGATGTTCCGGCGCTGCGGGGCCCGCGTGCTGCTCGCCACGGCGGAGCAGCTCTCCCGCTTCGATGCAGATGGGCCCAACATGCTGGTCGAGGCGGGTGTGGTCCATGTGGTCTGCATCGACGACAGCGCCGGTCCACTTTCTCCGGCCGCCGAATCCATCGACGGCCTCGCTGCGGCATCCACAGCCGTTCCAGCCGGAGACGCCACGGAGTCGGACATGGCCTGGCTGCTGTACACCTCGGGTACCACCGGGCGACCCAAGGGCGCCATGCTCACCCACCGCAGTGTCATCGCCGCGGCGCTCAACACGACCATGGCCCGCCCCGTGGCCGAGGACGAGGTCTACCTGTTCCCATTTCCGCTGTTCCACGTGGCGGCCTACAACGTGATCCACCACCACCTCCGCCAACGCCCCGTCGTACTGCTGCCACGCTTCGAACCCTCAGCGGCATTGTCGATCATCGAGGCGGAGTCCGTCACGAGCGTGTCGCTCGCACCCACGATGCTCGCCATGCTGCTCGACCATCCCGACCGCCACCGGCACGACCTCTCGTCGTTGCGAACCGTCTCCTACGGCGCAGCTGCCATGCCCCTCGACGTGATGCGTCGATCGCTTGCCGAGCTACCCCACGTGGGCCTGGCACAGGGCTACGGCATGACCGAGCTGTCCGGCAACGCCGCGTTCCTCTCACCGGAGGACCACCGGCGTGCGGCCGACGACGACCCCGAGCTGCTCACAGCAGCCGGCCGACCGGCACCGATGACAGCGCTGCGCATCGTTGACGAGTCCGGAGCGGAAGTCGAGCCCGGTGCGCCTGGGGAGATCCTCGTGAGCGGCGACCAGGTCTGCGCCGGCTACTACGACGACCCGGAGGCCACCGCCGCTGCCATCGTCGACGGCTGGTTGCACACCGGGGATGTCGGCCGCATCGACCGGCGTGGCTACCTGCACGTTGTCGACCGCCTGAAGGACATCATCATCACCGGCGGCGAGAACGTGTCGTCGCGTGAGGTCGAGGACGCCGTCGGCACCCATCCCGGAGTGCAGGCGGTGGCCGTCGTGGGCACACCCGATGACAAGTGGGGTGAGCTGGTCGTGGCTGTGGTCGTGCCAACCCGAGCTGACTCGGTGCCAACTGTCGAGGAGCTACGGGACGCGTGTCGCCACCTGGCCGGATTCAAGCATCCGCGTGCGGTGCTCAGCACCGACGAGCTCCCCACGAACGCCTCGGGCAAGGTCGACAAGGTTGCTGTCCGCAAGGATGCAGCCCGCTTCGTTGGTGCTCAATCACCCCAGGGGTGATTGAGCACCAACGAAATGGCCCTGGTCAGCGCGGGGCGAGGTCGCGGATCGCCTGACGCTGGTCGACGCCTGGGAAGGGCAGCACCGCGAGGGCGGGAGTGGTCACACCCGACTCGACGTAGCTCCCGATGTGCTCACGGCACTCCTCGGGTGTGCCATGCACGATGAGCTCGTCGACCAGCGACTCCGGAATGGCCTCGAGAGCGGCCGAACGGTCACCCTCGCTCCACAGCCGGGTCATCTCCGCGAGCTCCTCCCCCCGACCGAGCCATTCGTGAAAGGCGTTGTAGACCGGCACCGTGAGGTAGGCGGCGATCGCGAACCGTCCGGCGGCAATGACCGTGTCACGGTCCGCGATCGGGGCGACGAATATGCGCGCCGTGATCTCGGGAGCCGGCCGGCCCGCCTCAGCAGCTGCCTCGGCCACGATCGGCGCCACAGTGCGGACGTCCTGCGCCGAGAGCCAGTTGATGATGGCGCCGTCACCCTCGCGGCCGGCGAGGCGCAGCATGCCCGAGCGAAGGGCCGCGATCAGGATCGCCGGCTGCTCGGCAGGCTTGATTCCGAGCCGGAATCCCTTGATCTCCCTGCCTGCGAACTCGCCACTGACCTTGCCGCCCTCCAGGGACTCCCGGATGAAGCGCACCATGTCGCGCACCTGGCGGTACGGCTCCTCGAAAGGGATGCCGTTCCAGCGCTCGATGATCACGTTCGACGACGAGCCGATGCCGAACGCCACCCGGCCCGGAGCGGCATCGGCCAGCGAAGCCACCGACTGGGCGAGACAGGCGGGGCCACGGGTGAACGCGGGCACGATCGCGCTGCCGAGGCGCAGCTCAGGGGCCCACGCGGCAGCCAGCGCCAAGGGCGTGAAGCCATCTGCGCCATTGGCCTCGGCGGACCAGATGTCGGTGTAGCCGAGGTCGACCAGTTCCCGGTACCACTCCTTGTGCTCGGACAGGGGCACGTTGTCGAAGGGGACGGTCATTCCGTAGCGCTGGCTCATGGCGCCACACGGTAGGCGCGCCACCGCGGGCCACGCGCGCCGGCGGTTACCTCACATCTTCTGGCTGCGTATCAACGCCGACTGCGACGCCGTGGCCAGCAACGTGCCATCGGTCGCCCAGAGGTAGACGGTGCCGTGACCGAAGCCGTTCGCCACGCCCTCGACACGGATGTCCACCAGCACCCACTCGGTGGGTACCAACTGCACGATCCGGATCGTGTTGTCGAGGCTGTTGGACGGCCACCACGTGCCCTGTGACTGCGAGATGCCGAAGGGCACGTAGTCGCCCAGGATCGCAAGCGCCGCGGCGGTCATCTCGATCTCGGCACCGCCCTGGCCGGGGAGGCGCACCCACAGGGCGCTGTGGCCGTCGGTGACGGCGTTGCCCTCGAGGTCGTCCCACTGCTGTCCCTTGGCCAGCCTGATGTCGAGCCGGGTCATGATCGACCGCTCGTCTTCCTCGTGTCCGGGCCTCTCAGGGCAATCGAGCGGGTCGCAGAGCCCGGGCAACGCCAGATACTGACCGGTCGCAGGGTGGTCCTTCGATCCGAGGGCACCGTTGACGGTGAGGATCTCGCGCTCGCCCACCTTCGCCACCGCACGCGCCTGCGTGGTCGCATGGCCGGAGGCTGCGACCGTCACGTCGATGTCGACCACGTCGTCGACCATCGCGAAGCTCAAGTACTGCGCGGTCGCCCACACCAGAGGCCGGCCCGTAGTCTGCTCCATCGCCGCGACCGCGGCTCCCAGGCCGCAACCGCCGAAGAGGAACTTGCCCCGGGTCGCAATGCCATCGGTCACCGGCAGGATCCAGCGGTTGGGGTTGTGTGTCGGCTCCAGGCCGAGCCACTCCCTTGCGTACATGGCGCTCACGCTACCGGCGCCGCATCCCGGACCCCTTCCGCAGCTCGCATGGCATCCGGCACAGCTAGTGTCCGGGCCGCGCTGCAGTGCCGAGCGCACCGCACACCGAGGGGACCGACATGACCGATTCACCATGGCAGGGCGACGCATGTTCGCTGGTGGAGGCCTTCCGTTCCGGCGAGCGCTCGCCATCGGAGGAGCTCGAGGCCACGTTGGCCGCCATCGAGGCGAGCTCTCTCAACTGCGTGTCGTTCCTCGACCCCGAACGGGCGAGAGCTGCGGCCCGCGCGGCCGATTCGTCCCTTCCCTTCGGTGGGGTGCCCCTCGGCATAAAGGAGCTCTCCAGCGTCGCGGGCTGGCCGGAGACCGGGGCCTCACTCGCGTTCCGCGACCGCATTGCCACCCACACCGACACGGCGCTCGGGAGGGCTGAACGGGCTGGCGGGGCCGTTCCGTTCGCCATGATGACCGCATCCGAGTTCGGCGGACTCAACGTGAGTACGACCAAGCTCAACGGCACGACCCACAACCCGTGGCAGCACGGCCGCACGGCAGGCGGCTCCTCGGGCGGAAGCGCCGCAGCCGTGGCCGGCGGGCTGTGCACGCTCGCGACAGGCGGTGACGGCGGCGGCTCGATCCGCATACCCGCAGGCTTCTGTGGCCTTCCCGGAATGAAGGGCACCGCAGGACGCATACCGCGGGGGCCACACACCGCGATCCATCCGATGACGGTTGTGACGGGCGTGATGGCGCGCTCGATCCGTGACATCGCCCGCTACTACGACGTGACCGCCGGATACGACGGCCGCGACCCCTACTCACTACCCAGCCATGGCCGCTGGGAGGCGGACCTCGGCACCCTCGGCGACGATCTGCGCGGCAAGAAGGTTGCGATCGTGACCGACCTCGGCTCGGCCACCGTGCTGGCCGAGGTGGCCGATTCGGTGCAGGCAGCGGCCGAAGAGCTCGCCGCGGATGCCGGACTCGTGGTCACCGACATCGACTTCACCGCACCGAGCCTCGGCTACGAGTGGGCGATGGGCAACCTGGCCTCGATGCGGGCGGAACTCGACGGCGTTTGGCCGGGCTGCGAGCATGAGCTCACCAAGGAGATGGCTTTCGCCATGCGCCTGGGCGAGGGCAACTACGACCTCGACATGGCCGCGGCGGGCGAAATGGCACGTACGGCTGCCAACGAGACGCTTGCGGCCGCGTTCGACGAGGTGGACTTCATCATCTCGGCCACCAACCCGGACGTGGCGTTCCCGGCAGAGATCGGCGCCAACACCCGCGTCGGAGACCAGAAGGTGGGCCTCGAGAACAACGGCGCACTCACCATCCCCTACAACATCTACGGCAATCCGTCGCTTTCGATCCCCGTGATGACGGTCAACGACCTGCCTGTGGGCATGCAGGTGGCCACCCGCCACCACGACGATGCCCTGCTGCTGGAACTCGGCTCCATCGTGGAATCACAGCGCCCCTGGCCACTCACGGCCCCCTTGGCGCCCTGCTGACCGGCGCCCTGTCGCCCTGCTGACCGGCGCCCTGTCGCCCTGCTGACCGGCGCCCTGTCGCCCTGCTGACCGGCGCCCGGAGGCGATGTCACACCCCCCATCCACAATGGTCTCCATGAAGAACCAGCTGCTCCTGATCGCCGAGGACGCACCCCGCAGCCGTGCAGATGCCGCCCGCCGGGCGCTGCGCTCCTCCGCAGGCGCTGATGGCACCAAGTCCAGCCCCACGCCGACCTCCCGGCGCCGCGTCGAGCGCAGCCACGAGCGCGCTGAGGTGGCCCGTGCCGCCCTTCGCGAGGCGAGTGAGCGAGCCACCAGGCGAGAGGCCGCCCGACGCCACGCCCGGGAGCAGGCCCTGCTGGCCGCGGCCAACCAGCCACGGCTGCCGGTCGGAGACGCGCTGCCCCCGCGGCCCCGCCGTGCGGCGTGAGCGCGATCGTCGTGCGCACCTAGGATGCCGCCCATGCCTGACGTAGTGATCATCGACGCTGTCCGCTCCCCCATCGGCCGCCGCAAGGGTGGGCTGGCCGGAGTGCATCCGGCCGACCTTCTCTCGGAGGTGCTATCGGCACTGGTCGAGCGCACGGGAATCGACCCACACGAGGTCGGCCAGGTGGTCGGTGGATGTGTGAGCCAGGTAGGCGAGCAGTCGTTCAACACCACCCGCACGGCCTGGCTGTCCGCCGGCCTGCCACTCGAGGTCGCCGCCACCACTGTCGACACGCAGTGCGGCTCCTCACAGCAGGCGACCAACCTCGCCACATCTCTGGTGAGCTCCGGCACCGTCGATGTGACCGTCGCGTGCGGCGTCGAGGCGATGTCGCGCGTTCCGATCGGCTCCAACTCCTCCAAGAAGCTGGGCCTCGGCGTACCCATACCCAAGCCTTACTTCGCCCGCTACGAGTTCACTTCGCAGTTCGAGGGTGCCGAGCGCATCGCCGACAAGTGGGAGATCACCCGCGACGACACCGACGCCTTCGGGCTGGCCTCCCAGGAGCGCGCCGCTCGGGCATGGAAGGAAGACCGGTTCGCCGGCCAGGTCATCGCGATCGAGGCGCCGGTCCTCGACGACGAGGGCAACCCCACCGGTGAGACACGGACCGTGTCGCGAGACGAGGGCCTGCGCGAGACCGACCTCGCGACGCTCGGCAAGCTGAAGCCGGTCGCCCGCGAAGACGGCGTTCACACCGCCGGGTCGGCATCACAGATCTCCGACGGCGCCGCGGCCACGCTCATCATGACCGCCGACAAGGCGACCGAGCTGGGCCTCACCCCGATGGCCCGCATCGTCGACACCTGCCTCGTGGGCGTCGACCCGGTGCTTATGCTCACCGGTCCGATCGATGCCACCGAGCACCTGCTGGAGCGCAACGCGCTGTCGATCAACGACATCGACCTGTTCGAGATCAACGAGGCCTTTGCCTCCGTCGTGCTGGCCTGGGCCAAGGAGCTCGGCGCCGACCTCGACAAGACCAACCCGAATGGCGGTGCGATCGCCCTCGGCCATCCCCTCGGCGGCACCGGGGCGTTCCTGCTCACCAAGGCGGTCCACGAGCTCGAGCGAATCGGTGGCAGGCGGGCCCTGATCTCCATGTGCTGTGGTGGCGGTCTCGGCACCGGCACCCTCATCGAGCGAATCTGAGCCGTGCGCCCCGCTCCCTGCCCTCCAGGGCCCAAGAGGGGGCGGGCGCCTACGGCCTCTTGCGCGTTCCTGCTCGCGCTCGCAG
>JAAEPF010000001.1 GCA_024222295.1 Actinomycetes bacterium | reverse complement strand
GTCAGCGGTCGTGCGGACCGGACCGCAGCCACCGAGCTGGCGCGCGCCGGCTTGGCGGCGCTCAACTGGTCGAAGATCTCGGCCGTCGCGTCGATGACTTCGCCCGAGGCTGCCGTGACCTGCACCGTGAGCGTCTGCTGGCCAGCCGCCTGCACCGCGAAGGCGCCGAGGGACCACTCCACCGTGTTGCCAACGAGCGCGCCGCCGCCGCTCGCCGAGACGAAGGTCGTGCCCACGGGCACGGGCATACGTAACAGCGCGTCGAGCGCAGCAGTGCTGCCCCGGTGGGCGTAGACCAGCTCGTAGGTGACGAGTCCTCCCGGCTCGACCGGCTCACTGCCGGAGGACAGACCCAGGGCGAGATCGGGCGTCGAGTCGGCCACGACATTGCGGGTCGCGGCTGCCGCAACGCTTCCGCCGTCCGAGACCGTGGCGGCGAGGGAGAGGATCGTGCCGTCGGGCAGCGGAGAGATTGAGTCGAGATGCGCCGATAGGGCGACGGTGCGGCTGGCGCCATCGGCCAGCGTCCCGAGACTCCACTGCGCCACTTCCCCCGGGCTGCAAGAACTGCCAGGGCAGACTCCGCCATCCGTGAGATCACCACTGCTGACCGTCATGTCGGTTGGGGTCGTGGCATCGAGCACCAGGCCGGTCTGGGCAACACCGCTCGCGTTGGTCACCGTCAACGCGTAGACCACCTCCTCGCCCGGACGTACCGGATCCGGAGATGCCGAGATCGAGAGCGTCAGCGGTCGTGCGGACCGGACCGCAGCCACCGAGCTGGCGCGCGCCGGCTTGGCGGCGCTCAACTGGTCGAAGATCTCGGCCGTCGCGTCGATGACTTCGCCCGAGGCTGCCGTGACCTGCACCGTGAGCGTCTGCTGG